>SKUN01000185.1 GCA_007129945.1 Bacteroidales bacterium | reverse complement strand
TGGCTGCACGAGGATGGGTTTCACTGGTAGGTATGGAACTATTGGATTGTCTGAAGAAATATGACATTATCCTGGGCTCGCAGTCGCCCAGGCGAAAAGCTTTGATGGAGGGGGCCGGAATCCCCTTCCGGGTGGAGGCAAGACCCACGGAGGAGGTGTTTCCGGAAGGCCTCTCACCGGTGGAAGTGGTGAAACTCCTGTGCCGGCAGAAAGCCCGTGAATTTTCAGAAGAACTGGAAAACCCGCTGGCCGTTGTGATCACGGCCGATACCATTGTGGTGCACCGGGAGCGCATCATCAATAAACCCGTGGATGAGGCAGATGCCATTGCCATGCTGAAAGCCCTTTCCGGCAGCATGCATGAGGTGTATACCGGTGTATGCATTTGCCGTGGCAGTGAGGTGCATTATTTGTATGACAGATCAGCCGTTCACTTCCGCCATCTGACCGAAGAGGAAATTTGCCATTATGTGCAACACTATGCCCCTTACGACAAGGCGGGGGCCTACGGCATCCAGGAATGGATCGGTTATGTGGGGATCAATGGCATAGAAGGATCATACCACAATGTGATGGGGCTGCCGGTGCACAAGGTCTATGAGGCCCTGCTGGAGATTTTGTGTTCGTAGCGGTGCGGCTCAGACCTTCAGGGCTGCCGCCGGATTGTGCCCAACGCTGGCCGGATGCCCCTGTCCGGCGTTTCCGTTCAAATACTCGGGGCTGCCGCCGGATTGCGCCCGACGCTGGCCGGATGCCACCGCCCGGCGTTTACGTTCAAGCATCCGCGGCTGCCGCCGGAGAGATTCGCCTTAGCTATTAACGCCTTCCCATGAAAATCATGATGTAGTACATCAGCGTGGCCAGTGAGGCCAGTGCGGCCACTACATACGTCAGTGAGGCCCACTTCAGGGCATCTTTGGCGCTGCTGTACTCTTCGCCGACGGTGATGCCGGTATCGGTGAGCCAGCTCAGGGCCCTGTTGGTGGCATCAAATTCCACCGGCAGGGTAACGAAACTGAAAAGGGTGGTGGCGGCAAACATGATGATACCGGCCAGCAACAACATGGGGAAGGTTTCCACCATGAGAATTCCGCCCAGCAGTACCCATTGCATATAGCGTGAGCTGACGCTGATCACCGGGACCAGCGCAGAGCGCAATTTCAGGGGTGCATACGCCCGTGCATGCTGAACGGCGTGTCCGCATTCGTGTGCGGCCACGGCTGCAGCAGCCACAGACCGGCCCTGGTATACTTGCGGGCTCAGGTTCACGGTGCGGTTCATGGGGTTGTAATGGTCGGTCAGGCGGCCCGGGGTTGAGATGATCCGGACATTTTCCACGCCGCTTTCACGCAGCATCTTTTCGGCAATGTCTCTTCCGGATAACCCGCTGCGCAGGGGCATTTTGGAATATTTGGCAAAACGGTTCTTCAGCCTGCTGGAGACCATCCAGCTCAACAGCATGAATACTCCGAAAATGATTAGAATCTCCATGTTTAATATCATAGCTATGTCATTTATTCCTTGGTGTGACTATCAAAAATTCGTTGGTGTGATTGTCCAGTGTTGGTTGTGAACGGACAAAAATAAGCAAAAAACGGGCCAGCCGCGATTTCCTGCCAAAATGACGCCCGTTAAAAAACGTTAAGTAACCTGGCAAATGAAAGTGAATCGCATCGTAAAATTCCCCTGTCTTTTTGTTCCGGCGGTTTGTAATCAATCATATTCTGATTAGCTTTGTGCAGATAAAAATATTTGTATGGATAAACCTTTGATACTTATAACCAATGATGACGGTGTGATGGCTCCCGGGATCCGTCATCTGGTTAAATTTATGCTGGAACTGGGGGAAGTTGTCGTGGTGGCTCCCGATAAGCCACAAAGCGGGATGGGGCATGCAGTGACAATTACCAATCCGCTGAGGCTTGAAAAAATTACGGTAGACGGAGGGCACGATGAATACAGTTGCAGCGGCACCCCGGTCGATTGCGTGAAACTTGCCGTCAACAAGGTGCTGAGAAGGAAGCCAGATGTGTTGGTTTCCGGCATCAATCACGGAGCCAATTCTTCCATCAGTGTCATTTACAGCGGCACCATGTCGGCAGCCATTGAGGGCTCCATGGAAGGAATCCCGTCCATCGGCTTTTCGCTGCTGGATTATCGGTTTGACGCGGATTTCAGCCAGGCAAAAAAGCATATTCAGAATGTGGTCACCAATGTGCTGGAACACGGGCTGCCTCAGGGGATATGCCTGAATGTGAATATCCCGGCCGTGGATGTTTCTGAGCTGAAAGGGGTCAAAGTGTGCCGTCAGGCACGTGGCAACTGGGAGGAAGAGTTTGACCACAGGCAGGATCCGCGCGGAAAGGACTATTACTGGCTCACCGGACGTTTTGCCCTGCATGAGAACAGCAACGAAACGGATGAGTGGGCCCTCAAGAATAACTATGTTTCGGTGGTGCCCATACAGTTTGACTTTACGGCCCACGGACTGATCCCGGAGATCAACAAATGGAAATTCCATGCTGAATAAAGACCGCTGGACATTGGGTATTGTGATCGGGCTGGTGCTTCCCGTGCTGGTTTACGGGCTGGTGCTGCTGATCCTGAAACAATACGGCCATGTGGAGGGCCTGCTTTACCTGCCCCGTCCCAGGGTGCCAGGCCTGGTTGGCGTAGTAAGCAATCTGTTTCCATTCAGGTTCTTCATGGTGAACAAAAAATACGACCGCACCGGAAGGGGGATACTGTTGGTGACTTTTGTTATGACGTTGTTGGTGTTTTACTTTTTTTGAACCGTCGGCGCGGAGCGCCGACAGTTGTTAGTTCTCATGGGCGGAGTGATGGGGAAGCTGCCAATAGCCGTTTGACGAGGCTGACAGGTTGTTAGTTGGTTGTTGGTTCTCATGGGCGGAGTGATGGGGAAGCTGCCAATAGCCGTTTGACGAGGCTGACAGGTTGTTGGTTGTTGGTTGTTGGTTCTCATGGGCGGAGTGATGGG
>SKUN01000131.1 GCA_007129945.1 Bacteroidales bacterium | reverse complement strand
GTTGGTTGTTAGTTGTTGGTTGTTAGTTGTTGGTTCTCATGGGCTGGGGATTGTGGGGGTTGTCTATGGATGGTGGATGAAGTTGGCGGTTGTTGGTTTTCATGGGCAAAGTGAAGGGGAACCCCGGGCGATTGGTAAACGGCCCACGCGGTTGTTAGTTTGTTGGTTGTTTGGTTATTTGGTTTCATGGTTTGAATACGAAAGATTTCGTAGCAAATATAATACGAAAGTTTTCGTAATGCAAATGTTTTGAGAAAAATTTTTAAAAAAATTGTACCTTCATAAATCTAATATTCTTTTAAGTAATTCATTTTGTTTTATTTAAGCTTTATAAATCATGGTAAAACAATACGATATACAGCTTCCTGCTTTTAAGCGGGGATTTCATTTGATTACCCATCATATTGCGGATGCGATTGAAGCACTTCCTGATACGGGGTTGGTCAATGTGTTTCTGCATCATACTTCTGCCGGGCTGATTATTAATGAGAATGCGGATGCATCGGTCCCTGCCGATCTGGGCAACAGTTTTGATGAGCTGGCTCCTGAGGGAATGTCCTATTATACCCATACCATGGAAGGGGATGATGACATGCCCGCACATGTCAAATCGGCGCTGACGGGCGTATCCCTGACCATTCCCATCTCAGGCGGCAAACTGAAACTCGGCACCTGGCAGGGGATATTTTTGTGCGAATTCCGTAATCACGGAGGCTCCCGGCGGTTAACCCTAACCGTTTACGGATAGCAGGGTGTGACCCCATCAGAACCAACTAACCAACAACCAACTAACCAACAACCGGAGTGGCGAAGCCACGACTAACCAACAACCGGAGGGTGCGCAGCACCCGACTAACCAACAACCAACTAACCAACAACCAACAACTGCCAGCTTCGTCCACCGGCTACAGGCAACCCCCACCATCCACAGCCCATGAGAACCAACAACCAACTAACCAACAACCGGAGGGTGCGCAGCACCCGACTAACCAACAACCGGAGGCGCGCAGCACCCGACTAACCAACAACCGGAGTGGCGAAGCCACATAATTTCCAAGTTTTTTCCCTGAATTTCGAAATGACGATCCGGATAGCTTTTAGTAATTTTGTATCATTAAATACCTAGATACATAAATGTAAAATAAATAAGATATGGCTGATCATTTTTTCAAAACTGTGTCCTATGATGTGGAGGGGATGAGTTGTACGAACTGTGCACTGGGCATCCAGCGATCTTTGGAGAAAGAGGGCTTCCACAACGTCAATGTGGATTTTTCCAGTGGGGAGGTTCAGCTTGAGGTAGCTGACGAGGCCCGGTTGCCTCTTGCAATTAAACGAATTGAGGATCTGGGGTATAAAGTAAAAGACCGGACTGACGGGGAGGATGACAAAAAAAAAGGGGGCCTCGCACCCATTGAGAAAAAGTTCTGGTTCACGGCTGTTTTTACCGTTCCGTTGATTTTGTCGATGTTCATCCCGGTGGACTTTCTGCATAACGACCTTTTCCAGCTTGCCTTAACCATCCCTGTATTCGCCGTTGGGTTCTGGCATTTTGGTCGCAGTGCCTGGTTTAGTTTGCGATCAGGGGTGACCAATATGGATGTGCTGATTTTTCTGGGGAGTACAGCTGCCTTCATTTACAGTCTGATAGGTACTGTTTACGGGCTGGGGCACGATTACATGTTTTATGAAACATCGGCCAGCATTATTTCCATTGTGCTACTCGGTAATATGCTGGAGCATCGTTCAGTGAAAAAGACTACTTCTGCCATTGATGATCTGGCACGCCTGCAAAAAAATACGGCCCGCCGGATCACCACTGAAATCTACGAGGGACAAGAGTCTGTTGAGGAGGTGGATGCCGCCCTGGTGGAAGAAGGGGAGCGTGTTTTGGTCAATTCCGGAGACAAAATTCCGATAGACGGGGAGATTTACTGGGGGAGTGGCAGTGTGGATGAGAGCATTATTTCCGGGGAAGGCATCCCGGTGGAAAAGAAAAAAGGAGACAAAGTGGTGGGTGGTACCATCCTGGTTTCCGGAACCTTGAAGGTGCAGGCAACAGCGACAGGTAAAGATACAGTGCTTTCCCAGATCATTGAACTGGTCAGAAAGGCGCAGAAAGACAAGCCGAAGTTGCAAAATCTGGCCGATAAGATCAGCCGGATATTTGTGCCGGTGGTTGTTTCACTGGCTCTTATTACCATCGCCTACTGGTTTTTTGGTACTGATCTTCCTTTCCGTGATTCGTTGATGCGCGGGGTGGCCGTATTGGTCATTGCCTGCCCCTGTGCCCTCGGACTTGCCATTCCCACTGCGGTAACTGTGGGGATGGGGCGTTCCGCCAAAACAGGGATATTGATCAAAGGAGGGACTTCCATCGATAAATTTGCTTCTATTGATACGATTGTGTTTGACAAAACAGGGACGCTTACCACAGGGAAATTTCGCATCACCAATGTGAGGAGTTTTACCCGGACAGAAGAGGAAGTACGTGCTATCCTGTATAATATGGAGAAGCACTCATCTCATCCCATTGCACAGGCCATTACACAGCATTTTAAAGGAGCCGGGGAGATGAGCTTTGAATCTGTTGAAGAGCAAAAAGGGCTTGGTATTGAGGCTGTTGACAGTTCCGGGAACCAGTTTATTGCCGGGTCTTTCAATGTGGCCGCTCACTTAACCACGGATGACAGTCACAATATTTACCTGCTGATGAACGATGAACTGATCGGCTGGGTAGATATCGCTGATGATGTCAAACCCGGGGCAGCTGAAGCCATTTCTTTTCTGAAGAAAAAGGGACTGAAGACTGTCCTCTTAAGCGGAGACCGTCACTCCCGCTGCGAAGAGATCGCTGCGGAGGTCGGAATTGAAGAGGTTTATTCCCAGCAATTACCGGATCAGAAGCTTGAAATCATTGAGAAACTCTCCGCCTCCGGAAAAGTCGGAATGGTGGGTGACGGGATCAATGATGCACCCGCCCTGGCCAAGGCTTATGTGGGGATCAGTATGAGTGATGCCACCCAGGTAGCCGTGAAATCCGCCGAAGTAATTCTGCTGAAGGGTGACCTCTCATTGCTGGCCAAGGCCTATGGGCTGACACGTACCACGCTGCGGACGGTGAAGGAAAACCTGTTTTGGGCATTCTTCTACAATGTGGCCGCCATCCCGCTGGCCATGATCGGCTTACTGACCCCTATTGTGGCCGCATTTGCCATGGCCGCTTCGGACATTATCGTTGTGGGAAACTCCCTGCGCCTTAAACGCAGGAAGCTCCGCTAGGCGAAGCGGGCGGGCACGTATGAATCAACTGTTCATCGACATCAGAAACTCTTCATTGTCTTTGGTATGTCGGATGCGTTCCATCAGGAACTCCATGGCTTCCATGGGGGTCATGTCTGCCATGAATTTGCGCAATACCCAGATCCTGCTCATCATTTCTTTGGTGAGCAGCAGGTCTTCACGACGTGTACCGGAAGATACGATATCGATGGATGGGAATATCCGTTTGTTGGACAGGCGGCGGTCAAGCTGCAACTCCATGTTACCGGTTCCCTTGAATTCCTCGAAAATCACCTCGTCCATCTTGGATCCAGTGTCAATCAGTGCGGTAGCGATGATTGAAAGTGATCCACCGTTTTCAATGTTTCTTGCTGCACCAAAAAAGCGTTTTGGTTTGTGCAGGGCATTGGCGTCAACCCCACCTGAAAGAACTTTACCTGAGGCAGGGGATACGGTGTTGAATGCCCTGGCCAGGCGTGTAATACTATCCAGCAGGATGACCACATCATGGCCGCATTCAACCATCCGCTTGGCTTTTTCCAGCACAATATTGGAAACCTTTACGTGCCGTTCGGCCGGTTCGTCAAAAGTCGAGGAGATCACCTCGCCCCTGACATTGCGGGCCATTTCCGTCACCTCTTCCGGGCGTTCATCGATCAGAAGCACGATGAGGTAAACTTCCGGATGGTTTTGTGCAATGGCATTGGCCACTTCCTGAAGCAAAATGGTCTTACCTGTTTTCGGCTGTGCCACGATCAGGCCCCTTTGTCCTTTTCCGAGCGGGGCAAACATGTCAATGATCCGTGTGGACAAAGTTTCTTTCTGGTGGCCGGTGATCTGGAATTTTTCGTCGGGGAACAATGGGGTGAGAAAGTCAAACGGTACCCTGTCTCTGACCTCAGCCGGGATCCGTCCGTTGATCAGTGTTACTTTGATCAGGGGGAAATATTTTTCATTTTCTTTTGGTGGCCGGATGCCGCCTTTTACGGTGTCACCGGTTTTCAGCCCGAAAAGTTTGATCTGACTCTGAGATACATAAATATCATCTGGTGAGTTCAGGTAATTGTAATCGGACGACCGCAGAAAACCATAGCCATCAGGCATAATTTCCAGCACGCCTTCGGCATCAATGATCCCGTCAAACTCATAAACAGGTTCACCGGTGCGTCGGTCGAATCCTTTGGGTTTTTGGAAACTTTCCTTCTGGGCGGGCTCCTGCTGTCCCTGACTTTTGTCTTTTTTGCCTTGTTGCTGTGCTTCCTGTCCTTTCTGCGGCTGTTTCATCCCGCCTTTGTCCTGCCCGGGAGCTGACTCACCGGAGGCTTGTTGGCCGGATCTTTCTGCGCCATGCGGATCTTTTTTACCTTGCTGTGGCTGCTGTTGCTGTTGTTGTTGCTGCTGCTGCTGTTGCTGCTGCTGTGGTTTCTTCTGATCCTGGGAAGCTTTGGGGTCTTTCTGCTGCTTTTGCTTTTCCTGGTTCTGTTTTTCCTGCCGGCTCCGCTTTTTCTGTTGGGTGTCGGCAGTGGTTTCTTTTTCCCGGGATGCCTGCGTATCACTCTGCGGCTTTTCCGGTGAATCAGGTTGCTGTTGTCCTGCAGAGGGCCGGGCTTCCTTCTGGGAAGCATCTTTGCCACGATTCTCCTGCTTGTCTGCGGGCTTATCACCGGGCTTTTCACCGGAACTCATATCTATTGCCTGCTCAGTCCGGGCAGTCTGCTGTTTCCTGTTCTCTTTGCCCTGATCCTGTAAATTCCTATCACTTGAACTGCCCGCAGGAATCCTCTTGCGCGGACGACCGGGACCACGGGACGTTTTCTTTTCTTTTTCTTTTGCTTCCTGGGTGGCCGTAGGATTCACAGCCTGGGCATCCAGTATCCTGTAAATGAGGTCCTGCTTCTTGTAAGAGTCAACCTTTTTAATGTTCAAGCCTTTGGCTATCTCTTTCAGTTCAGGAAGAAGTTTGCTGTTCAATTCTACTATGTCGTACATTGGAAAGATTATAAATCGTTATGTGCTGTGCTGATAAATTTGATAATTGAAAGAAGGAAAAAGCGCTGGTGGCGAAACACTTGCCATTCCGAAGAAATGTTACAGTAGCCGGAGTTGTGCACTGCAATAAATGATAATGAAAAATAGTGTGGTTAATGGTTCCCTGGTTAAAGAATACTAAAGATGATGGAGGAATCGGACTGCAAATATAATGTATTATTGATAAAACCCAAAAAAATACTGCTTTTTGATTATTTTTGCCTGAGTATATAACCTAAAAAAAAGAAAGATCCCATGCTGCAGCGAATTCAGAGTGTATATTTATTTATTGTATTTGTTTTTGCCGTCCTTTTTGCCGTTTTACCAATGGCCTACTTTCCCGCTGAAATGGCTGATATGCCCTTGCGGCTTGCCAATTACTACCTGTTTTTTAGTGCCATCCCGGATTTAACCGGAGAATGGATGGGTATCGCGCTCCTTGTGTTCTTTATCATGGCATTGGTGCTCACTGTTTACACCACTTTCCAGTACAAGAGGCGGGTGCACCAGATCAAAATGGGGAAGCTGAACATATTTGTGCATGCCGCCATGATCCTGGTTGCATTCTTTTTCCTGGACAACATTCGCAACCAGGTTCATGACGCAGGGTTTTCATATGGTGCGGGGATTTTCTTTCCGATTGTCAGCCTGATCTTAATTCTGCTGGCCAACAAAGCCATTCGCAGGGATGAAGAACTGGTCCGTTCTGCTGACCGGATTCGCTAAAACGGCCATAGCACTGACCCGGCCATACCGCCATACCATTGACCCATCCGGGTCACTGAACCGTTCAGGGCGGGTATGCTGCAGAATGCAGAACGCATACACCGGCCTGAGATAAACCGTGGCATCTGAAATTAATCTTCCAGGCGTTTGATTATATAGTCACTGTTGAACAAGCCCAGGGCGCCCATATACTTCAGTTTAAACTTGATAAAGTCACCCACCTGGTATTTTTTCGGGTTTTTTCCGAGGTCAATGACCAGGATGTCAGAACTTGCACCTGCGATCTCCATCTTTTTATCCAGGGGGATCAGGAAATCCGGGCTGATATCCAGCAGCCCCACGTCAAGCAGGGCACGCCATGAGGTTTTGCCATAATCATCCACATTGATCTCATAAGATTCCCCGGAGGGGTTTTCCGCCATATTTCCTTCCGGAACAACGGGCTTCTCGATCAGTTCAATGATCTCCGCCTTCAGCGTGATCACATCATCCTTCATCCCCTTTATGGTTTTTCCGGTCCACAGGTTGGCCCCGAAATACAAGGTTTCTCCGACGCGGAAGTGATTAAGGCCCGGGGGAACCTGTTTTTTGGAAAGCATGGGGATGGTTACCGATGTTCCGCCTGAGAGAAGACTGATCTTTTTCTCGAACTTTTCTTCCACGATCTGCTTGTACAAGCTGAGCTGGATCAGTTTATCGCGCGAGGGCATTACCCCGTAAAGGCAATTCAGGTTGGTCCCGAAACCAAGGATCTCGATATTGGGAAGCTGGAAGACGCTTTCGTAAAACGCCACCAGGTTGTCTCCCATGACGCCTTCTCTCAGCTCTCCCATTTCCACCATGATAATTACCTGGTGCACTTTCTCCTGTTTCTGGGCTTCTGCGGAGAGCATCTTCATGGTCTCCAGGTCTGAGTTCAGGCTCACATCCGCATATTTCACCACGCTGCGGATACTGCGGCGTGGCGGGGGCTTGATGTAGATGGTTTTGACATCCGGGTCGATCCGCTTGATGGTTCTGAGGTTTGAGATCCGTGAATCCATCAGCTCACGGACTCCCAGCCCGATTACTTCTTTCAGGTACATAGGATTTCCGCAAAGAAGTTTCGTAACGATGCCCCACTGGATATTATGTTGACTGAACAAGTCTTCCAGGAAGTCATAGTTGTGTTGTAACTTCTTTCGGCTAATTGCTATTTCTGCCATGATATAAAATGTCGGTTTTTATTGGCGCTTCCAGCGCATTTCAAGGTATTTGCTGGTAAAGCCGAGTTTCTCATAGAGAAAACGTGCCGGATTTTCCGGTTCCACGTGCAATTTAATTTCGTTCCCTTCTGAGTTTTCAAATGTTTTAAGCATCAGGTCCTTACCAAGGCCTTTGCCCCTGTAGTCTCTGTGTACGGCAATATACACCAGGATGTTCTCCGGGATGTAGCCGGCCATGCCGGTTTTGTTCATGATCACAGCACCGGTTATGGTATCACCATCTTTGGCAACCAGTACAGAGCCTCCAAACTTCTTCTCGTCATCCAGGGCAAAATTGATGCAGTTCATGATGTATTCATGCTTATCACCAAATTCATCCAGGTGCTCAAATAAAAAGTCTGCAACTGCTATTTTTGTTTCTTCAGAAACCTTGTCTTTCGGGGTGTAAAATGTGTATTCCATTATTCTTGTTTTTTAAGTTTATTAATGCTAAAGTTAATTAAACTGAATGATAAAAATGACAAAGTGATCCCGAAAATATTGGGATCCAGGTCAAGTGGCAGCGGCCAGTCACCAATAATCAGCGTAATTGTTGTACCTCCTCCGAGCAACATGGCCCAGAACGCGGCAGCAGGCCTGGCGTTTTTAACAAAAAGTGCTGCAATCACCGGCACAAATAAACCGGAGACCATGAAAGCATAAGAGTGCAGCATGAGGTCCAGCACACTTGGC
Source organism: Bacteroidales bacterium (assembly GCA_007129945.1). GTDB lineage: Bacteria > Bacteroidota > Bacteroidia > Bacteroidales > UBA7960 > PUPG01. The sequence goes on along the minus strand of SKUN01000131.1, from coordinate 23,333 downwards.
ATAACTGAAGCCAGCAGCAGCGCAATGGTGCCCAATACCAGGGTCAGACCCTGCGATAACATCAGAAAAGCCCTTCTTCCCTCCGGCACCTTAAACCACCTTGTCAGGATGTCTGTCAGGAAGTTTCCGCTGGAAGCCATCAGGCAACTGTCGGCTGTTGACATGATGGCGGAAAAATAGGCTGCCATCATTAACCCCATAAGCCCCACAGGCAGAACAGTCCGCAAAAGCAGCGGCAACCCCTGTTCAGGATCAATTTGAGCGTAATCTGTAAACCCGAGATACTCAAATGCCCCCTGGGCAATGGCCACCCTTGCGAATAACCCGAGCAACACACCCATAAAAGCCATGATGGGCCACTCAAACAATCCGGCAATGTACCAGGCCCGTTGTGCCTGCTTCCTGTCGCGTGAGGCATATATCCGCTGGTACAGGGTCATGCCCACGAACCAAATGGGAATGATCGTCACCGCCCAGTTGAGGATCTGCTGCCAGCTGATATTCCCCAGGCTGAAAAACCGCGGAGGAAGTACTTCCTGCATCCCGGATAAACCGCCCACACTATAATACGCAATGGGGATGCCAATGAATATGAGTCCGGACATCAGGATGATCCACTGAATTGTATCGGTGTATATCACCGCTTTAATCCCTCCCATGGCGGTGTAAACGATCACAATTATCCCCATAATGATCAGGGCGGTTTGCCTGTCCAGCAAAGGGGTAAAGGTTGCTTCAGCAAGTATCGCCCCGGCCAGGACCTGGGAACTGGTGAACCCCAGGTACCCAATCGCTGAAATCACTCCTGCCAGCAAGGCCACCTGCGGACTGTAGAAACTGCCGAGAAACTGGGGAAACGTGTAAAAGGTGTTGGTGGCTTCCAGTTGTTTGACCCGGGGGATCAGCAACACGGCACTCAGCCAGGCTCCCACCAGGCCGGTAAACAACATCCAGGATCCTGCCAGGCCCATAATGAACCCAAGTCCGCCCAGGCCAATGGAAAATCCGCCGCCGACATCCGTTGCCACAACTGACAACCCAATATGTACGCTGCCTATCTTTCTCCCTCCTACGTAGTAATCATCGACCCCTTTGTTCCGGATGAGGAAGTAAATCCCGATTCCGATTACTCCCAGCATGTACAGGGTGAAGACAAGAATGTCGAGAAAATGCATTTGATATTAGCGGTGGATTATTATGCGGCAAAGTTAGGAATTATTTCGGCAAGCGCAAAATTGGCGTTTAAGCGGTTGTAAGCAAGTGGGTTAGCCTTATCAAAAAATACTACATTTGCAGGATGACTTATCCATGGGGAAGCAACCGCCGGTATAATGCATGGTCGGAACTGAGCCGCCGGCTCTATGGTACACGGATTCAGAAGCTTGCTGTAAATGCCGGCTTCAGTTGTCCGAATCGTGACGGTACCCTGGGAACGGAGGGATGCACCTTTTGCAACAATGAAGGCTTCATTCCCTCGTATTGCCAGCCTTCAGCCTCCATTCATGAACAACTGGATACAGGCCTGGCCTTCATAAAAAAACGTTACCCAAGGGCCGGGCGCTTTGTTGCCTATTTTCAGGCTTATTCGAATACCCACGCTTCGCTGAATCATTTGCACGAGGTGTACCAAGAGGCCCTCCGGCATCCGGCCATATCCGGGCTGGTGATCGGTACACGGCCGGATTGTGTGGACGAGGCCAGGCTGGACTACCTCGCTGAATTGTCACGGGAGTACTTTATTAAAATTGAATACGGCGTTGAATCCTGTTATGATGAAACCCTTCGACGTGTTCGCAGAGGGCACTTGTTTGCCGACTCACAAAAAGCCATTCGTATGAGTGCCGACAGGGGGCTGAAGACAGGCATCCATCTGATCTTTGGTCTTCCCGGAGAATCCAGGCAGCAGATGCTTGACCAGGCAGCGGCAATCAATGAATTGCCGGTTCATACAGCAAAGTTCCATCAGCTTCAAATTGTGAAAGGTACCACAATGGCACGTGAGTATGCGGCACATCCGGATCGTTTTTCGCTCTTCAGCCTGGATGAGTACGTGGAATTTGTGTCAGATTTCCTTGAGCAGCTTCGTCCTGATATCGCCATAGAAAGGCTGTCTGGCGAAGTACCTCCCAGGTTGATCGCAGGAAAACCATGGGGGAGGGTCAGGGCTGATGTAATCATCACGATGATAGAGGATAAACTGAAAGAAAAAGATGGATTTCAGGGCCGGTTGTATGCTTGATTTTCTTTATTTTTGGCCTTCCTTTTTCAGTAGTCATTTACATTGTTAATTATATAACTTTTATGGAGAAATCGGAGAATACCATGGTGGACAGGATGCTGGGGTCCATTGAGCGGGTTGGGAACAAGCTGCCACACCCAGCCACTTTATTTGCAATGTTTGCATTTGCCATTATTTTACTTAGCGGGATCGCTTCCCTTTTTAATGTGACGGCAATACACCCCGGCACAGGGGAGGAGGTCGAAGCCTTTAACCTGATGAGCCGGGAGGGCCTGCACATGATTATGATCAACCTGGTTGTCAACTTTACCTCTTTTGCTCCCCTGGGAACAGTGCTTGTTGCCCTGCTGGGTATCGGGGTTGCGGAATCCAGCGGGCTAATGTCAACCAGCCTGCGATTACTGGTTTTATCCGCTCCCAAGAAGTTGCTCACCTTTGCCATTGTTTTTGCCGGTATTCTTTCCAATACTGCCAGTGAGGTTGGTTATGTGGTACTGGTTCCCCTGGGCGGGATGATTTTTCTGGCTGTCGGGCGTAACCCCATTGCGGGTATTGCTGCTGCCTTTGCCGGTGTGTCGGGCGGGTATTCAGCCAACCTGCTGCTGGGAACCATTGACCCGCTGCTTGCCGGGTTGTCCGAGGAGGCTGCCCGGATCATTGACCCCACTTACAATGTGAACCCCACCGCCAACTACTACTTTATGTTTATTTCCACCTTTTTCATTGCCTATATTGGTACATGGGTAACAGAAAAAGTGGTGATTCCGCGTCTTGGCGAGTATAAGGGTGATGCCCAGCCTGAAGAGATCAAGCAGCTCAGCAGCGATGAGCGAAGGGGGTTGCGGGCTACGTTCTGGGCCCTGGTGGGTATCGCCCTGTTGTTATTATGGAGTGCCGTGCCCATCGAGGGTGGAATCTGGTCATCCATTCCCGGCTCCGGCTTTATGCGCGATCCGGAAACCGGTAACCTGTTACGGTCTCCTTTCATGAGCGGGATTGTTGCGATTATCTTCATGGTGGCCGCCATTTTGGGTATCGTTTACGGTATCGCTGCCAAAACACTGGAAAGCAATAAGGATGTGATCAACGGGATGGGTAAGTCCATGTCTACGTTGGGCACTTATATTGTGCTTGTGTTCTTTGCCGCCCAGTTTGTGGCCTATTTTAACTGGACCAACCTGGGGCTGATCTTCGCCATCCAGGGAGCCAACTTTATCGGTTCGCTCGGCATGGGCCGGATCCCGCTGATGATCGCCCTGGTACTCGTGGCTGCATTCATCAACCTGGTCGTTGGTAGTGCCTCTGCCAAGTGGGCCATCATGGCACCGGTATTCATCCCCATGTTCATGTTGCTGGGGTACTCGCCCGAGTTCACTCAGCTGGCATACCGTGTGGGCGACAGTGTGACCAACGTGATTGCGCCGATGATGTCCTATTTTGCGATGATCGTTGCCTTTATGGAGCGCTATGACAAGAAAGCAGGTATCGGAACCATCATTGCCACCATGTTGCCCTATACATTTATCTTTCTGGGAACGTGGCTGGTCATGCTCATTATCTGGATATTACTTGGTATTCCGATTGGTCCCGGTTCTCCGCTGTTCTATGAACTCTAAACAGCTTGTGCAGTTCACCGGATGACCCCGTACCGACTTTCCCGGATACATACGGGGCTGTGCCGGAATCCTACCCCTGATATAAAAACCGCGCCCCTTCAGGGGTGCGGTTTTTTACGTGAAAATCTTTCGTATCTTTAAAAACCCGTTGAAGGGCAAACTTACCAGGATGAAAAGCAGTAATACCATACTTGTTCCGGTTGACTTCTCTGATGTGGCCGGCTACGCCATGGATCATGCCTCGGCCATTGCCCGGATGTTCAATTACCGCATTGTGCTGCTGCATGTAGCAGAAAAACTTGAAAAAGGCAGTAAGGAGGAATCGGAGGTGGAGCAGACCCTTACAGACATTGTTTCCTGGCTTGCAAACAGCCATGGGGTGAAGGTCAATTATATGATCCGTACCGGGAACATTCTGAAAGTGATCAATGAAGTTGCTGACAAAATACGGGTGTCTTTCATCGTGATGGGGGTGCACGGGAAACGTGGTATATCCAAGATCACCCAAAGCTATGCCTATGAAGTGGTGTGCCATGCCAACGCCCCCGTTCTGGTAGTTAAAGACAAGCACCATCACCTGGGTTACCGGAACATTGTGATCCCCATCGACTTTTCAAGCAGAAGTACGCAGAAAATTGCCCAGGCAGTTAAGTTTGCCACCTTTTTCGATGCACAGGTCCGGGTTTTTGGTTTCCTGTCGTCTGACAACAAGGCCAAAATCATCAACAAGGAGGCATTATTAAAGAGCGTAACCGATGTGTTTGAAGAAAACAATGTGAAGGTAACCACCGATCTTGTGGTTGACCCGGGAATGGACTGGCCGGAGGCCCTGATTGATTTTGCTGAAAAAGTGAAAGCCGAACTGATCATGATCGTTGCGGAACGGGGTGGACGCATCCAGGAAATATTTGCCCCGAATTATACGGAAAAAATCCTTGACAATGTACATGTACCTGTGCTGACCATCGCACCCTGCGATGAAGACCTGGCCGAGGAATCAAAGTATGACCGGAAATGGATCGTTACCCCCTTTGTTGATCCCCTGGGGCTCATCGTCAAACCAAAACACAAAAAGGATTAATGGTTAATTTAATGTAGCTTATGATTGATTTTGACAATACGGAAATCGCCTTCAGAGATAAAAATAATTATGCCCTTAAAAAAGCCCGCTGGCTGTTCAGTCTTGTAGGCAGTGATGTGCTGGTAAAAACGGGGTCTGTTTTGCTGCATGGTGCTCTCCGGATGAGGCTCCCTGTCAGCTGGGCCCTGAAACCAACCGTATTCAGCCATTTCTGCGGTGGTGAAACCATTGATGAGTGTGATCCGACCATTCAGAAACTGGGAGAATCCAATGTGCTGACCATCCTTGACTATTCCGCCGAGGGCAAGGACAACGAAGATGATTTTGAATATACCCGGCAGCAAATACAGGCTACCATTGATAAATCTGTAGAGAATAAGCATATCCCCTATGCCGTTTTCAAACCATCAGGGCTTGCACGGGTGGCATTGCTTGAAAAGGTACAGGCCGGGCATACCCTGTCTGACAGTGAGCAACAGGAAATGGACCGGGTAAAAACCCGTTTTGATGACATTATTGCCTATGGGGCCAAAAGGGGAGTCCCCGTAATGGTCGATTCCGAGGAAACATGGATACAGGAGGTGGTTGACGGGATGGTGGACGATCTGATGCTGCGTTATAACAAAGAAAAACCCATTGTTTTCAATACGCTGCAGATGTACCGGCATGACCGGCTTGCCTATTTAAAAAACACCATTGCACGATGCCGTGAGGAAGGAGTGTACCCGGCCTTTAAGCTGGTCAGGGGAGCCTATATGGAAAAAGAGCGTGAGTATGCCCGGAAAGCAGGTAAGCTTTCTCCGATCTATCCTGACAAAGAAGCCACTGACAAGGCTTTTGATGAAGCGACAGCCATTTGCCTTAAGAATGCAGATGATGTGGCTGTTTGTATTGCCACCCATAATGAGATCAGCTGCCTGAAGGCTGTGGATGTGATCGCCACCGGCTCATTGCCTGTTGATCATCCACATATTTCTTTTGCCCAGCTTTTGGGGATGAGTGACCACATTTCCTATAACCTGGCGGCTTCAGGGTACAATGTATGCAAATACGTGCCCTACGGCCCGGTGAAAACGGTGGTTCCCTACCTGATACGGAGGGCCGAGGAAAATACTTCCGTGGCCGGACAGACTTCACGTGAGCTTTTCCTGATCAAAAAAGAACTGCAGCGGCGGAAAAGTTCATGACCACCGTATTCACTGCAGATCAGTGCAAAACAATTTAACGGTTCCGGCCGGTGGTCTTATACTTTCTTTGCCTGACTGCCTCAAAGGTGAGGATGGCGGCAGAGGCAGCAAGGTTCAGCGAATCAATCCTTCCAGCCATGGGTATCCTGATGTGCTGGTGAGATGCGGCCCGCCACGCTTCCGACAGGCCTTTGTCTTCCGCTCCGAATACCAGGGCAGTGGGTCCTGTCATATCTGCTTCATCATAAGGGATGCTGATTTGCAATATGGCTGAAAATATTTTCGGGGGCCCTTTTTCCCAGTTTTCCGGCCCGGTCAGCCAGTGAATGGCTTCCCGGTTGTTGCACCTGGCCACGGGAACGGTAAAAAGACATCCCAGGCTGGATCGTATGGCGTTGGGATTGTAAATATCTGTGCGGCTGTCTGTCAGTATCAGGGCATCCACCCCCGCGGCATCGGCAGTACGCAGAATGGCTCCCAGGTTACCCGGTTTTTCCACGCCTTCAATCACCAGCAGCAACGGAGATTCAGGCAGCGATAATTTTTCAGGGGCGAGATCTACCTGTTTTGCCACCAGCATTACCCCTTCAGCATCTCTGCGGTAGGCAAGCTTGTTATAAACAGTCCGGCTTACCGTTGTAACGGGTTGGGGTTGCTTGTCAATGCCCGGCAGCGGATAGGCCGGATCCGCCAGGTAGATGTCCGGGCAAAGCAGCAGGTGGACAGGGCGGATTCCCGAAGAAAGTGCCATGGAAACCTCCCGTCTGCCTTCCGCCACAAACATGCCGGATTTGCGGCGTTCGGAGGATTTCTGCTGAAGCCTGGCAATGTGTTTTACCAACTGATTCTGCACGCTGCTGATCTGTTCTTCCATGTCGGGTTGCTTGTCTTCCATGTCTGGCTGCTTGATTGAAAACTGCGGGATTACCTGAAAACCCGGCGATGCATTGCAAAGGTAGCAAATGCCAGTGTATAGCAGCAAACGGCGACAGCCATCACCACCATAAACCCCGCCTCTACGGCAATCAGCGTTGCCAGGGATGTACTGATGACGGATACCGAGCCGTCGATCCCGTAAGCCCATGGCACCTGACTTTTATCGTATCCGGACAGGTATCGTATGCCAAAGGGAAACATCATCCCTTTGAAAAATGCGGGGACACCGATAAGTAATAGAGCCAGGGTGATTTTTGCAACCAGTGGGGCGGCGATACTCCATTGGAGGATGGGGGTAAGGAAGAAGGTGTAGCCAAGCAGCAGCAGAGCCACCAGCATACCCATGCCTGAAATGGTGGCGGGGGTGGCCGGCAAGCGGTTGGAGGTCAGGCTGCCTATACCACTGGCGATCAGCATGGTACTGATCACAGCCGACAGGGCGAATACAGGCTCACCGAAATACAGGACAAAACGCTGTATCAGAATAATTTCCACAAACATATATCCCACGCCAAGTGCCCCGAAATAAAACAGGGTGCCGCCCTTGCCCCGGTGGCTTTTCCGTATCCGGAACAAAGGGAGCAGGATGAATAAAACCGCCAGGATGGTACTTTGCACCAGGGTTACCACCACGATGAGGTAACCCAGCTCCAGGAAAGGGACCTGATCTTGCCCGAAAAGATCTGACATCTTTCCGAGGTTTCCGATCCTCAGAAACTGCGCAAAATAAGGCTTGTCGTCGGTGGCCGGATCAATCATGAAGCCGTAATCCTGCAGAAAGGAATGGTCCCCTTCCATGATCCTGTCCACATACACAAAGAACTCCTCATCATCCAGCATGTTGAACTGTTGTCTTTCTTCCGTGCGGATTTCAGGAAGCAGCAGGGGGTCAAAAAATTTCTCCCTGCAAAATTCCCGGATTTTGCCGGCCTCCGCACTGGTCAACGGAGACTTCTTCATGACAAAGGAGATGGTCCCCCACGACCGGATGGCGGCGATGTGATCTTCCGGGTTACTGATGCCATTGTCTTCAAGTGTGGCCACCAGTGTGGCAAGCAGCTTCAGGCTGGTGCGTGAGGGGTAATCGCTCCAGGTGGAAACGGCAATGAATCCGTCTTGTGCAAGATGGTTCCACATCAGGCGGAACGATTCAATGGTCATGGTGTAATTTTCCTGGAGCGCATTGATGCCCGCCGTACCTCCGAAGGCATCCTGCTGTGGCAGGATAACCAGGTCGTAGCTTCCCTTTGCCCCGGAAGCCAGAAAATTACGTGGCTCCACCTGGTGTATTTCCAGGCTGTCGTGCAAAAACAGCCTTCCTGATGCCTCAGCAAATTCGTTTTGCATGATGGAAACCACCCCCCGGTTGGGGATTACGGCATCAATGTGCCCGGCCCGGTGGCTGAATGCATGGGCCAGCGGGGCGCCTTCTCCCGCATTCAGCATGAGCACCCGTTCTTTCTGACCGACCACCCATGGCAGTTTCTGTGTGGTCTGGTCAAGAATGTGTTCGGTCTGCCCTGGTATATAATCGGGAATCACACCGTAATAATCCCCATTGACGTATATGTTCTTTTTTACCGGCACATCACCGGTATAAGACAGGCTGAGTGCCGGTGCGAACCGGAGGGCCGGAGAGGAAGCCACTTCGATGAATCCGTGGATGTCGGGCTGGCTGTGTACGATTTCAGCTTCCGGCAGGTTCATGGTACGTGCCAGGTCTTTGTATTCCGATATGGGGATGTCGCCCGGCCTGCTGATCAAAACCAGGGCAATGACCAGGGAAAGGCCGGCCGTAACCAGTTGCAGGATGCGGCGTACGGGTGTCAGCATGACAAGTGCCGCCATTACTGCAAAAATTCCCACAACGGCCGGCACCTGTTGCGGCATCAGCCGGCTCAGTAAAAGCAATACGAGCAATCCGCCAATTCCGGAGCCAACCAGGTTGGCGAAATAATAAGTCCCGATCTGGGATGAATATTTGATAAATATGATGCCGATGGCAAGGGCTCCCGTGAAAAACGGTATGAAGTAAATGATGTAATTGGCTGCCAGGATGGGGAACTGGGAGGATTCAACGAACAGCAGGTATACATCGAACCGGAAAAACTCCATGCGGGTCAGGTGGAAGGTGACCATCATAAACAGCCCGCTGGTACTCATAAGCACGGGAACAAGCCACTTAGAGGCATTGATGAGCCTTTCCCTGGCCAGGGCCAATAGTGTGCCGCTTGCCCCGAATCCGAGCATCGCGATGGAGATGATCATATAGGCAAAATGATGCCACTGCACAATGGAAATCAGTTGCATCAGCCCCAGCTGAAAGGCAATGATGGCGGCAGAGTAGAGACCGAGACTGATGATGAGCCGTGTACTGGCTTGCTTGGCGGAACCCTCCATCTTGCTTATTATTCTCCTCTTTCAAAAGGAACAAACCTGACAGGCATCAAGCCCCTTGTGGTGAGTTCACCATCTTCCTTTTTCTCCACCAGCATCAGTTGCTGTGTCTGAAAAGGAGAGCCCACCGGGATGATCATTTTACCTCCCTCTTTCAGCTGATCGATCAGCGGCGGAGGAATGTGTTCGGCGGCTGCGGTAACCACGATGGCATCAAAGGGGGCATGTTCCTCCCAGCCATAATAGCCGTCTGCAATTTTCACGTGCACATTGTCATACTGGGATTCCAGTCGCTGCCGGGCCTGGGTGCCCAGCTCCCTGATGATCTCAATGGTATACACCTGGTCCACAATCTCGCCCAGCACGGCTGCCTGATACCCCGAACCGGTGCCTATTTCCAGTACCTTGTGGTTGTCGCGGGGGTTGACCAGTTCTGTCATGTACCCCACGATAAAAGGCTGGGATATTGTCTGCCCGTAACCAATGGCCAGGGGCCTGTCGTCATAGGCAAAACGTCTTTGTGCCCCAGGCACATACAAATGACGGGGGACTGTCCGCATCGCCTCGAGGGTGGCACGGTGGCTGATTCCACGCGCCTGAAGCTGATCGCGGACCATTCGTGTGCGTTCGCGCTGCATCCCGTCTGCAAAGGCATTAAGAGGTGCCAACAGAACTGCACATAAGATTGTCAGAAAAAGATATTTTTTCATTGGATGGTACATGCTTCCCTCCCTGGTAAAAGTAAATGGCCAACTTGCGTTGAACCATCACAAATATAAGGGAATGCCGCCTGAAAAACAACCGGGGATCAGGAAAACCTCAGCAAAAAATCCATGGTATCCACCCCGTCGGCATAGTCGGCGGGACCCGGCTGCTGGCTTTCACCGGGCAAGAGCGTTTTCGCGTTGTCCGGCAGAAAATCGCCGGCGGCCACCACACACTGCAGCCGGTCTTTATTCGCCATTAAAAATGCCCCGGCATCCGAAAAATGGCGATAGCGTGAATAATGCACCACGGAAACAGGGGAAGCCGTTTGGGCGCTTTCGGTCAGGAGACAGCACCCGGCATCCGTGAAAGGCTGATCTTTCAAGTTGAATAGCGCCCTTTGGTAAATGAGGTTATTCCGGTATTTCGGATGACTGGTAATGGGGCTGAAAGGTGCCCATGCTTCGACCAGGCGGGACAGGTCAAAATCCTCCGGAATCAGTAAATGAGATACACTGCGGCATCCCAGCCCGAAATAGGAAAATACATCTTCCCCGAGTGCCCCCAGAACAGCTTCAGGCTCCCTGCCGGAAATCACAGCAGTACTGTTGCGGTTTTTTCGTATGATGCGTGGTTTGTCACCGAACCGGAACTCAAAATACCTGGCCGTGTTGTCACTCCCGGTGGCGATCACTGCTTCAGCGTCTCCGGAATCAACCTGCGCTGAAGTGAATTCGATGAATTTTTCCAGGCCGGGGGCGTGCCTTGTGAGCATGCGGGCCACTGTAACGGGCAGCACCGGATCCTGTGAAGAAAGCTTTCCCAGGAAGCGGTGGCCGGCCATCAGTACGCACATGAAATCGTGAAACCCTACCAGGGGAATGTTGCCCGCCATGATCACCGCCACGGTTTTTGACACCCGTGGCTCTTGCAGCTGTTTTTTATACCTGCCGGCCCAGGACTCCAGTTTGTCTTTTTGCAGCATCCGGCCGAGTGCATCCAGGGCCCTTGAGGTCTCCCGGGTGGTAAACCACGGGTTATGAGCCCTGCTTTGTTCCACACTGTCCAAAAGAGATTGCACACCCGGGTTGTGCCCTTTAACCGAAGGGGGTTCACCACCACGGGTGTCACTATCGCCACTATGGCCACCACCGCCACTACCATCACCACCCCCACTATGGTCATCATCTCCACTATGGCCACCACCGCCACTACCCTCACCGTCCCGGGCGTGACTCCGATTCAGCAGGCCGGCCGCCTTCCTCATCTCGTTGCCCAGTTCGCTGAATGCATCTATTTTTTGCTGCAGATCCGGTTCTGACATCTTAAGGTATTGTCAAAATTTAATAAATCCACTAATTTTGTGTGGGGTCCGGGTTGATCTTTCTGGTGTCCGGATCAGTAAAGTTACAAGATTCAGTGGTATCAGCAGAAAAAATTGCCTTATGATCAGGACTGCCTTTATGATCGTTTTTTCCATTATTCTGTCCGGCAGCCTGGTTTTTGCCGGTGCCGGCTTGCGGGATGCAGATCCGGATTCCCTGTATTTCAGGGAGGCCGAAGATTCACTCCATGCCATGGCCACGCGCATTGTGCAGCCCGAGGGTGATGATGAGAGGCTGCTCAACAACCAGAAATTCAAGGCCTGGCTGAGCGAGGTGCTGACACATGAGGGGTCATTCGACTATCCGTTTGACTCCCTGAGTACGGTATCGGTTTTGTATTCCCCGGATAAGGATTTCCGGCTCATTACCTGGTATGTGCCGCTTTCCGGCCAGCAGTTCCGTTACTTCGGCTATTTGCAGCGTGGTAAGGAAGAAACCCTCAATAGTGCTTTGTATGAACTGTCTGACCACACCGGGCAGATCCGGGCGGAGGAAGCCGGGGCACTGAAACCGGGTAACTGGTATGGAGCCTATTATTATGAGATGATCCATCATCAGGATGAACAGGGCACGAATGTTTACACAATGTTGGGATGGAAAGGGGATAACCCCCAAACGCGGATCAGGGTGATCGAGCCACTGGTGATCCGGGACGGCGACCCTGTATTCGGCCATACTGCTTTTGACGGCCCTTATGCAGAGAATCACCGGGTGATCTTTGAATATTCTGCTGCTGTGTCAATGAGCCTGTTGTATGAGCGTGATTTTTACCAAAAGGGAGACAGCCTTCGCCACATGATCGTATTTGACAGACTGGAACCCTTAAATGAAGGCCTCAGGGGGCATTACCAGTTTTACAAACCCGAGGTGAATATTTTTGACGGGATGTATATTGAGGATGGGAAATGGGTGCTGGTGAAAGATGTGGATGCACGCATGCCGGCCCCTCCTGAAGAAAAATAATTTTCCCGTCTATGCTGGAAAATCTTAAAAAAAGTTGCATCTTGCAGCAAAATTTGCAGACAAGTTTTTTGTAAATATATTTCAGGAATTCCAATTTTTTTCTGGTGGCCGGCAATCAACCGGTCCACCGGGATTTTTTTTCATTTTTCAACCATTTTATTTAATCACCCATAAATCAACAAGCAATGAAAAAACATAATTTTAGTGCCGGACCTTCCATTTTGTCAAAAGAAGTCATTGAAAACACTGCAAAAGCAGTGCAGGATCTGAATGGAATCGGGTTGTCGGTGATGGAGTTGTCCCATCGCGGCAAGGAGTTTCAGGCCGTCATGGATGAAACCGTTGCCCTTTTCAAGGAGCTGCTGGATATTCCTGACAATTATCATGTACTGTTTCTCGGTGGCGGCGCCAGCATGCAGTTCTGCATGATCCCATTCAACCTGCTGAATAAAAAGGCAGCCTACCTGGAAACAGGTACCTGGGCCAAGAAAGCCATCAAGGAAGCCAAAGGTTTTGGTGAAGTAGATGTGGTAGCCAGCTCAGCTGACAAAAACTTCAACTTTATTCCCAAAGATTTCAAGATCCCTGAGGATGCAGATTACTTCCACATCACCACCAATAATACCATTTTCGGAACAGAGATCTTTGAAGACTATGACAGCCCTGTGCCATTGGTGGCAGATATGAGCTCCGATATCTTCAGCCGCCCGGTGGATGTGTCCAAATATGCCATGATCTACGGCGGTGCACAAAAGAACCTCGGACCTGCCGGTGCCACTTTTGTGATCATCCGTGATGACATCCTGGGTAAAGTAGACAGGTTCATCCCCACCATGCTGAACTACCAGACCCACATCGATCAGGGTTCCATGTTCAACACCCCTCCCTGCCTGCCCATCTACACATGCATGGAAACCCTGCGCTGGCTGAAAAAGCTGGGTGGCGTGAAGGTGATGCAGAAAATGAACCATGAAAAAGCGGATCTGCTGTATGGTGAAATTGAGCGAAACCCGCTGTTCGAAGGCACAGCTGAAAAAGACAGCCGTTCCATCATGAATATTTGCTTCGTGATGAAACCTGAATACCAGGAGCTGGAAAAAGAATTCCTGGAGTTTGCCACCGCTAAAGGCATGGTCGGACTGAAAGGACACCGTTCGGTGGGCGGATTCAGGGCCTCTACCTACAATGCCCTGCCCAAAGAAAGCGTCCAGGCCCTCGTAGACGCCATGCAGGAATTTGAAAAGAAACATGCGAAATAGGTTTTGCCTGTGGCAATATTCTCCCGGCCGGGAGAACCTTTTATGAACCCTAAAATATATGAGTCATGAAAAAAGTTCTTGTAGCAACTGTTAAGCCTTTTGCTCCAGCCGCAGTAGACGGCATCAGAGAGGTGCTGGATAAGGCAGGCTATGAAATGGTTTTGCTGGAAAAATATAACTCTCCCGACGAGTGGAAAAAAGTTGCCGCTGATGTGGATGCCATGATCATTCGCAGTGACAAGGCCACGGCCGATGTCATTGAGGCAGCTGAAAATCTTAAAGTGATCGTAAGGGCCGGTGCCGGTTACGACAACGTGGACCTGGATGCCTGCACAAAAAAAGGGGTGGTGGCCATGAATACCCCCGGCCAGAACTCCAATGCGGTGGCCGAACTGGCCTTCGGCATGATGCTCTATCACGTGAGAAAAGGTTTTGACGGTACTTCCGGTACGGAACTCCGTGGCAAAAAACTGGGAATTCATGCCTACGGCAATGTGGGCAAATTCGTGGCTGACATCGCCAAAGGATTCGGCATGGATCTGTACGCCTTTGACCCTTTTGTGGACAACGCGGATATGGAAAAGGACGGAATCAAGCCGCTCAGCTCAGAGAAAGAGCTTTACAAAACCTGCGACTTTGTGTCCCTGCACATCCCGGCCAACGATAAAACCAAAAAGTCGATCGGTTATGACCTGCTTTCTGTGATGCCCAAAAATGGTGTGGTGGTCAACACCGCCAGAAAAGAGGTGATCGACGAGGAAGGCTTGCTGAAAATCATGGAAGAGCGTTCCGATATCGGCTACCTGTCGGATGTGGCACCAGACTGCCGGGAGGAAATTGAAAGCAAATTCCCCGGACGTTTTGTGTTTACCGCCAAGAAAATGGGTGCACAAACCTCCGAAGCCAATATCAATGCTGGTATTGCAGCAGCGACGCAGATTGTGAATTATCTGGAGAAAGGTGATACTACCTTTCAGGTGAATTAATTCGGGGCTGACGCCCCTCATGGTTGTTGGTTGTTGGTTCTCATGGGCGGAGTGAAGGGAAAGCTGCCAATGGCCTGGTAAATAGCCTGGGCAGTTGTTGGTTGTTGGTTGTTGGTTCTCATGGGCGGAGTGAAGGGGAAGCTGCCAATGGCCTGGTAAATAGCCTGGGCAGTTGTTGGTTGTTGGTTGTTGGTTCGCACGGGCCATGGTAACCAACACCCATCAGGCGCTTTAGCGCCGGAACTAACAACCGGAGGGCCGAAGGCCCGACTAACCAACAACTGGAGAGGGCGATAGCCCTCGACTAACTGGAGGCGCGCAGCGCCGACTAACGGAGGGGGCGATAGCCCCCGACAAACTAACAACCGGAGGGCCGAAGGCCCGACAAACTAACAACTGGAGGGGGCGATAGCCCCCGACCAAAACCTAATAAAAAATGGCAATATTTAAACCATTCCGGGGGTACCGGCCTCCGAAAGAGATTGTGAAAGATTTGGCTTCCCGGCCTTATGATGTGTTGAATTCTGCGGAAGCCCGTGAAGAAGTTGGTGATAACAAATACAGTTTTCTGCGGGTGGTGAAGCCGGAAGTGGAGCTTCCCGAAGGCATTGACCCTTACTCACAGCAGTTGTATGACAAGGCCAGGGAGAACTTCCGGCGTTTCATTCAGGATGGCTACCTGGTCAGGGACAATAAGCCCAACTTCTATGTGTATGCCCAGAGCTGGGGCGAGAAAACGCAGTACGGGATTGTGGGCTGTGCCGGTGTGGAAGACTACATGAATGACATCATTAAAAAGCATGAGCTGACCCGTCCGGATAAAGAAGAGGACCGGATGAAGCATGTGCGCGTGACCAATGCGAATGCAGAACCGGTATTCTTCACTTATCGGAAAGAGCAGGCCATTGATGAGATCGTGGAGAAAGTGATCCAGGCTGCACCGGTGTACGATTTTGTGGCGGATGACGGATTCGGTCATCATTTCTGGGTCATTGAGGACGATGACCTGACCGGGAAACTTGAGAAGCTTTTTGCCGGTGTGGACTATTTTTATGTGGCTGACGGACATCATCGTACTGCTGCTGCGGCACTGGTCGGCAATGAGAAAAAGAAGAATAATCCGGATCACAAGGGTGATGAGCCCTATAACTTTTTCATGGCGGTGGTATTTCCTGATGACCAGCTCACCATCATTGATTACAACAGGGTTGTGAAAGACCTCAATGGTTTGTCGAAAGAGGACTTCCTGGCCAGACTCGAAAAGGATTTTGTGATTGAGAAAAAGGGAGCTTCTGAATACAAGCCTGCAGAACTGCACGAAATGAGCATGTACCTGGAGGGGGAATGGTATGGCATGAAAGCAAAGGCGCACACTTATGATGACAACGACCCCATTGGCGTGCTGGATGTGACCATTTTGTCCAACACAGTACTGGAGCCCTTATTTGATATTAAGAACCTGCGTACCGATAAGCGGATTGATTTTGTCGGAGGCATCCGCGGTTTGGGTGAGTTGAAGCGTCGTGTAGACAGCGGGGAAATGAAAGTGGCATTTGCCCTTTACCCGGTAAGCATGAAGCAGTTGATTGACATTGCCGACACAGGGAACATCATGCCTCCCAAAACAACGTGGTTCGAGCCGAAGCTGCGAAGCGGGCTGGTTGTGAACGCCCTTGATTAAAAATCTTTTTTGGGACTTGTTTGTATGTTTGAAAAAAATGCTAACTTTGCAGTCCTTAAAAAAGGATTCAACAAATTGTGTGTTTAACAGCCTGAGAACCGGCTGACAAAAATTTAAATAAGCATTCTGATGAAGAAAGATATCCATCCCAAAAACTATCGCTATGTCGTTTTTAAGGACATGTCAAACGACTATAGTTTTCTGACGCGCTCAACAGCTGAAAGCAAGGAAACCATCAAATGGGAAGATGGAAATGAGTATCCACTGATCAAACTGGAGATCTCTCATACCTCTCACCTGTTTTACACCGGTAAGCAACAGCTTGTCGATACCGCAGGACGTGTGGATAAATTCAGGACCAAATACAAGAAGCACCTGAAGGAGAACAAGTAGTCAGCGTTTGTTTAAAAATATTTATCAAAAGCCCTGTAAAAAGGGCTTTTTTTGTTTATTTTTACGGCAATTAACAGACTTTTGACAAGAAAAATCTTCTAATCAGCGTGACGATGAATTACATTTTGTTTGGTGCACAGGCCCGTGATCATTTACTTCCGTTTACTTTTCTCAGACCCATTGCAGACATCCGTGTCGGCATCATGACCATCCGTGAAAAGTGGGAGTATTTTCTGCAAACGAAAACCTCTACGCTGACAGAGCCCTACCTGGCCGAAAAGTTTCCAATGATCAAGGAGGCAGACAATGTGCTGGTCAATTCCAGTGTAATGCCCAATGCAGAAATGGTCGAAGAGATCGGGAAGCTGAAACCCAACCAGACGCTGGTTTCCGGGGAAACCCTGATCGCTCACCGGGTTCAGGCAGAAGATATTACCAATTTGGAGTCGGAGCTGCTGGAAGATGTGGAACCCATGCATACGCAGGCTGAGTTCAAGAAGCTTTTCAGGCTCTGGGATATCCTGGTGCTGAACGAGCAGCAGATAGCCGTTGATTATGCCCTGCTTACCAAAGGAAAGAAAAGTGAACCCATCCCCGGGCATGTACGTGTGATGGCTCCCGAAAATGTATTTGTGGAGCCCGGTGCCAGAATTGATATGGCCTTTATCAACGCCACTGAGGGTCCGGTTTACATCGGAAAAGATGCCCATATTATGGACGGAGCAATGCTCAAAGGCCCCATGGGTGTGGGCGAAGGTTCTGTAGTCCGGCTGGGTGCCAAAATATATGGCGGCTCTTCTATCGGCCCCCATTCAAAAGTAGGCGGGGAGATGTCATCCTCTGTTATCTTCGGGTACTCAAACAAGGCGCATGACGGCTACCTGGGACACAGTGTGATTGGTGAATGGTGCAACCTGGGCGCCGATACCAACACCAGTAACCTGAAGAACAATTATGATGAGGTCAGGCTTTGGGACTATGCGGAAAAAAGTTTTGCCGGCACCGGCCTGATGTTTTGCGGCACATTCATGGGCGACCATTCTAAATGTGCCATCAACACCATGTTCAATACCGGTACAGTGATCGGGATCAACACCCAGCTGTTCGGATCGGGCTTTATGCGAAACTTTATTCCCTCATTTACCTGGGGTAGTGTATCCGGCTTCACCACTGTCGATATTGATAAGGCGGTTCAGGTGGCCAGGCGGGTATATGCAAGACGCAAACTTGACTTTTCCGGCCAGGAGGAGCGTCTGCTCAGGCATGTGCATGACCATACTTTTGGTTATCGCCGGATCCTGTGATTTTTTCTTCTGTTTTTTTCTGTGTTTTTCATCCGGGTTACCTTAAATCCTGGCAGTTTGAACGAGGAATGCCTTCGTCCCGGAACCCATTATTGTAACTGATAAATGCATCTGAATGGCAGCCGGGCAGAACGATATTTCGCACGTTTCCCGGTGAATATAACTGACAAATGCATCTGTGGCACGTTGGTTGCGGGTATTTAAGGGTGGTCGGCCAAAGATTTTTTTTGGTAGATTTTAACTTTCTGTAAGTTAGGATGTTGTGCCAGGTAGTTTTGGCTTTATGATCCGGATGTCATGACTTGATGGCATCATTTTATGAATGAATGACAATTTGACGTAAAAACCATATGGGTAGCTTTTTAGAGAATGATCTTTTTATTTCCCCCGAAGGGATTGATGGGGACAGTGAATTTATTCCCCTGCTTTCTGCCGAGGAAGAACAGCAAATGGCGGCAGAGGACATCCCGGAAGAACTGGCGATTTTGCCATTGAAAAATACCGTGTTGTTTCCCGGTGTGGTGATTCCCATCACCGTCAGCCGTGATAAGTCCATCAAACTGGTCCGGGAGGTTTACAAACAATCGCGGATCATCGGCGTGGTCTCACAGCAGGATCCCTCTGTGGAGGAGCCGGAATTCGATGAGCTGAACCGCATCGGAACTGCGGCAAATATTATCAAGATCTTGCAGATGCCGGATGGCAACACCACCGTAATCATACAGGGGAAGAAGCGGTTTGAAATACTGGAGATGACTCAGTCAGAACCTTATTTCAGGGCCAGCGTCAGTGCCTTTGATGCACAGGGTGAAACCAAAAAAGGGGAAAAATTTGATGCCCTGATCTCTACCATTAAGGACCTGGCCATTCAGATCGTCAAGCTCTCTCCGAATGTGCCCAGCGATGCGGCGTTTGCCCTGAAAAACATTGAAAGCCCGGTCTTTTTGGTGAATTTCATATCATCCAATCTCAACATCAGTGTAGAGGAGAAGCAAAAATTGCTGGAGATCCCGGATGTGGACACCAGGGCCAAAAAAGTGCTGGATCACCTGAATAAGGAACTGAAGGTGGTTGAACTGAAAAACCAGATCCAGTCCAAGGTCAAAGTAGATATTGACAAGCAACAGCGCGATTATATACTGGGGCAGCAACTTAAAACCATCCAGGAAGAACTGGGAGGAAGCCCCCAGGAAGAGCAGATCAACGAGCTGAAAGAGCGGGCTGAGAAAAAGAAATGGGACGACCATATCCGTGACGTGTTTGAAAAGGACCTTGCGAGGCTTCAGCGGATGAACCCGGCAGCCATGGAGTACACCGTACACATGAACTACCTGGAAACCATGGTTGAACTTCCGTGGAACGAATTTACCCCGGATAATTTCGACCTGAAGAAGGCCCTGAAAGTTCTGGATCGTGATCATTACGGGTTGGAGAAAATCAAGGACCGCATCCTGGAATACCTGGCTGTGCTGAAACTGAAAGGGGACATGAAATCCCCCATTCTTTGCTTTGTGGGCCCTCCCGGTGTGGGAAAAACTTCACTGGGGAAATCCATTGCGGAAGCCATCGGCCGGAATTATATCCGCATGTCGCTTGGCGGTCTGCGCGACGAAGCAGAGATTCGCGGGCACCGGAAAACCTACGTGGGTGCGATGCCGGGACGGATCATCCAGAACCTGAAAAAAGCCGGGTCTTCCAATCCTGTTTTTGTGCTGGATGAGGTTGACAAGGTAGGTTACCAGACTTTCTCCGGAGATCCCTCTTCCGCATTGCTTGAAGTGCTTGACCCGGAGCAGAACAGCACTTTTTACGACAACTACCTGGAGGTGGAGTATGACCTTTCCAACATCATGTTCATTGCCACGGCCAATACATTGTCTACGATCCAGCCGGCCCTGCGCGATCGTATGGAGGTGATTGACCTGAGCGGATATATCGTGGAAGAAAAGCAGGAGATCGCCCGGCGTCACCTCATCCCCAAACAGCTGGACGCGCACGGAGTGAAAAAATCACAGCTCAAACTGGGTAAGAAAGTCCTGGAAAGGGTCATTGAGGACTATACCCGGGAATCCGGTGTGCGGAGCCTGGAGAAAACCATTGCCAAGATTACCCGGGCCCGTGCCCGCGACATCGTGCTGGAGAAATCCTTCACGCCCACACTGAAAAATGAAGACCTGGTGGATATTCTCGGCGCACCCAGATTCAGCCTTGATCAGACCCTGGTGAAAGACATTGCCGGTGTGATGACCGGGCTGGCCTGGACCCAGGCAGGGGGGCAGGTGCTTTTCATTGAAGTCAGCCTGAGCAAGGGTGCCGGCAAGATGAGTCTTACCGGGAACCTGGGTGACGTGATGAAGGAATCGGCCACCATCGCCTTTGAATACCTGAAAGCCCATGCAGAAAACCTGGGCATAGACCCGGATGTCTTCAAATCCTGGAATGTCCACCTGCACGTACCGGAAGGAGCCACCCCAAAAGACGGCCCATCTGCCGGTATTACCATGTTTGCGGCGCTGGCCTCTGCATTCACCCGCCGTAAAGTGAAGCCGGCCGTGGCCATGACAGGCGAGATCACCCTGCGTGGTAAAGTGCTGCCGGTGGGCGGAATCAAGGAGAAGATCCTGGCGGCCAAAAGGGCAGGTATCCAGCAGGTGATCCTTTCCGAAGAGAATAAAAAGGATGTGGCAGAGATCAATCCCATTTACCTGAAAGGCCTTGATTTTATTTATATCAGTGAGATGATCGAGGTGGTCGGCCACAGCATGCTCAAACAAAAAGTACTGACACCCGGTCCTGTTTCTGCTTCCGGGAAGAGTTAAATGCTGATTGATAGTTGGTTGTTTGTGATTTTTTTTCTACTTTTGCAGTCCCGTTTGCGGGCCCTGTAAATTTATTGTTCAACCCGGCACCCCGGATTTTTAACCTACACACGAAATCAATGCATGCCATCCGGGCGGCCACAGAAACATTATGAATGTCAGAAGAAAACAAAGAAACCGGTCCGAAAGAAGAAAAACCGGTTGTAAAGACCAGCGACCAGGCCAAAGATCCCAAGGCCAACACGGAAGATCTGAAGATTGAAGATCCCAACAAGCCGATTGCGGAAGATGAAATTCCCGTACAAAAAGAGGAATCTGTTTTTGAAGAGCAGGTACCCGGTGAATTTGACTGGGATGCTGCTGATAAGAAACAGGACGTTTACTCGGAAGATGAGCGCAAGCGTCTTGAGAATATGTATGAAGAAACCCTGAAATCCATCGGAGAAGGGGAGGTCATTGACGGACTGGTCGTTTCTAAAAATCCCCGCGAGATCGTGGTCAATATCGGTTTCAAGTCGGACGGAGTTATTCCTGCGGCTGAGCTGCGCTACAATCCCGATCTTAAAGTGGGTGATACCATTGAAGTATATGTAGAAAGCCAGGAGGACCAAAGCGGTCAGCTGGTCCTCTCACACAAGAAAGCGCGTACACTTCGCTCCTGGGAACGTATCAATAAAGCAAAAGAGAATGACGAGATCATCAAGGGCTTTGTGAAATGCCGTACCAAAGGTGGTCTCATTGTGGATGTATTCGGTATTGAAGCCTTCCTGCCCGGATCGCAGATCGATGTGAAACCCATCCGCGATTATGATATTTATGTGGGCAAGACCATGGATTTCAAAGTGGTGAAGATCAACCACGAATACAAAAACGTTGTGGTGTCGCACAAGGCACTTATTGAAGCGGAACTTGAAATTCAGAAGGCAGAGATCATTGCCAAACTGGAAAAAGGACAGATTCTGGAAGGTACGGTCAAGAACATCACTTCCTACGGTGTATTTGTTGACCTGGGCGGCGTAGACGGACTGGTTCATATTACCGACCTGTCGTGGGGCCGGATCAACCATCCTGAAGAAATTGTCAAACTTGACGAGAAGATCAATGTGGTTATTCTCGACTTTGACGAGAACAAGAAACGGATTGCCCTTGGTCTGAAGCAGCTTACACCCCATCCGTGGGATTCACTGGATCCGGAACTCAAGATTGGTGACAAAGTAAAAGGAAAAGTTGTGGTGATCGCCGATTACGGTGCCTTCATCGAGATCGCTTCCGGCGTGGAAGGATTGATCCACGTTTCTGAAATGTCATGGTCGCAGCATCTGCGCACCGCACAGGATTTCCTGAAGGTTGGTGACGAGGTGGAGGCCGTTATCCTGACACTGGACCGTGAAGAACGTAAGATGTCGCTGGGTATCAAACAACTGATGCCTGACCCGTGGGAGAATATTCACGAGAAATATGCCGTTGGCACGAAAACAAATGCCACGGTCCGCAACTTCACCAACTTCGGTATTTTTGTGGAGCTTGAAGAAGGCGTGGACGGACTGATCCATATCAGCGATCTTTCCTGGAGCAAGAAGATCAAGCACCCGGCTGAGTTCACCAAGATTGGTGAGCAGATTGAGGTGGTCGTGCTGGACGTGGACAAGGAAAACCGTCGCCTGAGCCTCGGACACAAGCAGCTGGAAGAGAACCCGTGGGATGTATTTGAGTCAGTGTTCACCATTGATTCCGTACACCAGGGAACCATCGTCGGAACTTCCGACAAGGGTGTGATCGTGGCCCTGCCTTATGGCGTGGAAGGTTTTGCCCCCACACGTCATATCGTCAAGGAAGACGGCTCTACCGCGAAGATGGACGAAGCCCTTGATTTCAAGGTGATCGAGTTCAATAAAGACAGCAAGAAGATTGTTGTTTCCCATACCAAGGTATTCCAGGATGTGAAGTATGCAGAACGTGCTTCTGAGGCTGCCGATCGCAAGACCAAAGAAAAGACCACCAAGAAGACGGTGAAGAAGATGAAGGATAACCTGGAGAAAACCACGCTTGGTGATCTGGACGCACTTGCCAGCCTGAAATCGCAGTTTGAAGAAACCGAGAAATCGGCACAAAAGGTCAAGAAAGAAGAGGCCATTAAGAAACTGGAAGAAAAGGCAGCCAAGGAGAAGGAAGAGTCTAAAGCAGAAGCCAGGGAAGAACCCAAGGAAGAACCCAAGGAAGAACCCATAGCAGAAGCCAAAGGCGAGAAGAAAGAAGCGCCCAAAGCTGAAGAAAAGGAAGAAGCGAAGGAAGAGCCCAAGGCTGAAGCCAAAGAGGAGCCCAAGAAAAAGGCTCCTGCAAAAAAGGCAGCTGCGAAGAAAGAAGAGAAGGCTGATGAGAAGG
>SKUN01000097.1 GCA_007129945.1 Bacteroidales bacterium | reverse complement strand
AAGGACACAGAAAATGAAAGTGGCAATCAGCGGATCAACCGGTTTCGTGGGCAGCAAAGTGGCCTCCCTGTTTCGGCTTCAGGGCCATGAAATAATCGCGCTGGGCAGGCAGGATTTCCGGCTGCAGCCGGAGGAGCTGGCCCAAAAACTATCCGGCAGTACCGTTGTCATTCACCTGGCCGGCGAACCCATCCTGCAGAGGTGGACAAAGGCCAGCCGCCGCCGGATTTATGAAAGCCGGATCAATACCACCAGTTTACTGACGGCGTCATTGCGCCATATGGACCCCAAACCGGAAACATTTATTTGTGCTTCGGGCGTCGATATATACCCCCATGATGGGGTGTACACAGAGTCAGCCGAAGAAATTGCCTCCACTTTTCCCGGTGCAGTGTGCCGTGACTGGGAACGTGAGGCGGCAGCGGCAGAAAAGATATGCCGGACGATGATGTTCCGTTTCGGGGTAATTCTGGGCAATGACGGTGGTGCCCTGCAGAAAATGCTGCTGCCCTTCCGCCTGGGAGTGGGTGGAAAAATTGCCGGCGGAGAGCAAATGATGTCGTGGGTCCACATAGAAGATGTGCTCGGGGCCATGCAATATGCCCTTCAGCAACCACAACTGGAAGGACCCGTGAATATAGCAGCACCCGGAGCCGTCACCAACGCTGAATTTTCCCGGGTACTGGCCAGAACGCTGAATCGCCCGGCCTTTATTCCCATCCCGTCTTTTGCCCTGCGGATGGTCTTCGGGGAAGCAGCCTCGCTGGTGACCAAAGGGCGGACTGTGGTCCCTGAAAAATTAACGTTTACCCGTTACCCTTTCCGTTTCCCTGACCTGGGAAGCGCACTGAAGGATCTGCTGAATCATTAGCGGCGGGATGCCCCTTATCCGAACAACAGGGAAAAAACCTGATCGATCCGGGTTACCGGATGCACCCGGATTCCGAAATTCTTCTTCTCCAGCCCTTTCAGGTTGTGGCGGGAGACAAATATCTCCTCAAAGCCCAGTTTTCCGGCTTCCGAGATCCGTTGCTCAATGTGTGTCACTGGCCTGACCTCCCCGGTAAGCCCTACCTCGCCGGCAAAGCAGGTTTTCTCACCTACCGGCATATCTTCATTGGAAGAGAGCACAGCAGATATGACCCCCAGGTCAATGGCCGGATCACTGACCTTAAGCCCGCCGGTCACATTCAGAAACACATCTTTGGCGGCAATGCGGAACCCGCATCTTTTTTCCAGCACGGCCAGCAGCATATTCATCCGCCGCAGATCAAAACCGGTGGCAGATCGCTGCGGGGTACCGTAAGCTGCAGAACTGACCAGGGCCTGGGTTTCGATCAGCAAAGGCCTCAGCCCTTCGATAGTGGCTGAAACCGTCACCCCGCTCACCGCGTCATCTCTCCTGGAAAGCAAAAGCTCCGAGGGGTTGGGCACCTCGCGCAACCCATTTTCACGCATCTCGTAGATTCCCAGTTCACTGGTACTGCCAAAACGGTTCTTGGTGGCGCGGAGTACCCGGTACATGTTATTATGATCTCCCTCAAACTGCAACACCGCATCCACCATATGCTCAAGCAGTTTTGGCCCGGCCAGCGAACCTTCCTTGGTAATATGGCCGATGATGAAAACCGGCGTCCCGCTTTCTTTGGCATAGCGCTGAAAGCTTGCGGCCGATTCCCTTATCTGGGCAACGCTGCCGGCAGTGGAATCTACATGATCTGTGGTAAGCGTCTGTACCGAATCGATCACCACCACATCCGGTTTGATATGCCCGATATGGGAAAAAATGGTTTCCGTACTGGTTTCCGTCAACACGTAACAGGCCGGGTGTTTATGCCCAAGCCGGGCGGCACGCATGCTCAGCTGCATATCGCTTTCCTCACCGGAAACATATAAAACCTTACGATCCTGCATCTGCATGGCCACCTGCAGCATCAGGGTGGATTTTCCGATCCCGGGTTCTCCGCCGAGCAGCATCAGTGCACCGGGAACAATCCCCCCGCCAAGAACGCGATTCAGTTCTTCACTGCCTGCATGGAGGCGTGTTACTGAAGTCATGTCCACTTCGTGAATAAGCCGGGGTTTTGATTCGGTTCTGAATGAACTTCCGGATCCCTTTTTCCGGGGATCACGCTTTTCAACCACCTCTTCCACAAAAGTATTCCATTCTCCGCAGGAGGTGCACCGGCCCATCCACTTCGGCGACTGGGCTCCGCAATTCGTGCAAAAAAACGCTGTTTTGGTCTTGGCCATAACCGGGGATCAAAAAAATCAACAGGCTTAGAAAAAGAAAGGGAAAACCTATACGCAAATGGTATGATGGCTTTCCCTCTGCAACCATGAAAACAAGGGTATAAAGGTATAAAAAAAATGATTCCCCACAGGACAACAATTCAAATTCGGAAAAAAACAGGTAATCCGGGTGACGAATAGTCCGGGACGGCGAATGATCCCGGCGGGCACCCCCCCGGCGGCAAGCAACCCGGAAGGGCTGACAATGACGGCGGCAAGCAACACCAAGGCCGGTAACCCGGAAGATTTACAAAAGTAATGTGTAATGGTTTCCCCGAATGTGGCTCCAGGTCACGGTCGCCAGCCAGGGAAAAAAATCCTTATTCACGTGTCAGTTCTTATAAAAAGCTACATGATAGCGTTTTATGCTCACGTCTTTCCCTGCCGAAGATCCAATTGACCCATGTCCCTTCGTTTGGCACGAAAATTCTACCTTTCCGGAAAAACCCATATGGTAATTCATCCATAGGGACATTTTTAAACAAAAAACAAAAGCTATGATTACCAAAAAACTGATCTTACCCGTAGTTGCTTTGTTGTTCTTTTTTGCCGGATGCCAGCAACCCGAAGTGCATCAGGAAGAAACGGCGATGGTTGACCCGGTCAATATTGCCGTATTGGTAGGTGAAGGCTTTCATGACGGAGAAGCTTACATGCCAATGGGTTACCTTAGTAACCGGGGAGCTGTGATGACGGTGATCGGCCCGGAAAGGGGAGAAGTGACCGCCTATAACAGCGATTTTACCATTAACATCCAGCAGGCGGTAACAGAAGTCAGCATCAATGATTTTGATGCGCTGATTCTGCCCGGGGGTGAGGCACCCGCCATGCTCCGTGAGAATGAAGAAGTGGTATCATTTGTCCGTGACTTTTTTGAAACGGGCAAGGTTGTGGCCGCCATTTGTCACGGACCACAAGTGCTTGCCAGGGCCGGCGTTCTGGAAGGAATGACAAGCACAGGTGTCGGTGGCATCCAGGAGGAGCTGGAGGAAGCCGGTGCAAACTTTGTGGATGAATCAGTGGTTGTGTATGAAAACCTGATCACCTCAAGGACTCCACCGGACCTGTACGATTTTTCCAGCGCCATTGAAAATGAAGTGCTGGCAGCCCCTGAAATGGGCGACATTCCGGCGCAACCCGGCTCCTGATGGGTTGCAGCCCGGCTCCTGATTGTCCGCAGCAGATCTCCTGATGGCCCCGGAGGTCATTGAAGCCATTAGCCCCGGCCGGCCCCACGTGATTCAGCCGGGGCGTTTTCTACAGAACTAAAACACACTGACATGCCCTTAATCACAAAATCCATTTTCAGAGAACTGGCTGAAGTTCGTCAGCGCCCGTGCATTTCCATATACATACCCACAAGCCGGTCCGGTGACAATAAGAAATCCCGGATACGGTTCAAAAACAAAGTGCAGGAAGTCCGAAAAGAACTGGAAGGGCAGGGAATGCAACATAAACAAATACAGGAGTTCACCCAGCCTCTTGAAATGCTCCTGGACGACGGGGATGCCTGGCGGCATATGTCAGATGGGCTGGCCGTTTTTCTCAGCCCCGGTAAATTCGCGTATTCAGTATTCCCGATCCGGTTCAAAGAATATGCGGAAGTGAATACCCATTTTTTTCTGCTTCCGCTGATGCCTGTGTTTAACGGTGACGGGCAGTTTTTCGTCCTGGCCCTCAGCTTGAATCAGATCCGGCTCTTTGAAGGCACCCGTGACCATGTGGCCGAGATCGCCATTGAAGACCTTGTGCCTCAGACCCTGCAGGATACAGTCGGTCACGATTACGAACAAAGGTCGTTGCAATTCCGCACCGGGCAGTCCGGACCAGGACAAAGCGTTTTCCACGGACAGGGCCGGGGTAAGGACTATAAAAAAGAGGAGATCGTAAAACACCTCAGAGAGGTAGACCGAAACCTGAACAAAGTCCTCCGGAATTATGATGCGCCGCTGGTCATTGCCTGTGTGGACTACATTTTCGCCCTTTACAAAACAGCAAACACCTACAACAACCTTTACCCGAAAAACATCTCCGGAAACCCGGATGAAGCACATATGGAAAACCTGCACCAGGATGCCTGGGTATTGCTGAAGGATGAATTCGAAAAACACCGGAAGGAAGCCCTGCGGCAATATGAATTTCTGTCAAGCAAAGGCCGTACCGCCTCCATCATAGATGATGTGGTGGCAGCCGCTGAGGAAGGGCGTATTGAAACGGCCTTTCTCAAAAAGGATCAATCACTCTGGGGAAGGGTGGATAAAGAGTCGGGGAAAGTAATCGTTGACAGAGAAAAGTCGCCAGACAACCACTGTCTGCTTGACAGGGTCGCCAAAGAAACCTTTTTACAGGGGGGCAAAGTCTATATTCAGGATCCTGAAGAAATGCCGGCGGACACCCTGGCAGCGGCCAGTCTCAGGTACTGACAGGCTATTGCGGAAAGCGAATACTGTATTCCCGCATTTTGTTGTAGAGCGTTTTTCTGTCTACCTGCAGGATCTCAGCTGCACGTGATTTATTGTTTTCCGCTTCATGCAGCGCTTGCAGTATCGCTTCCTTTTCGGCCAGCATCGCGGCCTGCTTCAGGGTCATGGGGCGCCTGGTTTTCGCCGGAAAGGAAACAGCATGCTGCTCTTCCTTTCCAAAATAGCGTATCTCATCGGGCAATGTATCCGCTGTTATATGATTGCCCCCGGAAAGCAGCACACATCGTTTCACGATGTTTTCCAGCTCACGGATGTTGCCCGGCCAGGGATAGCGCAAAAAGATCTCCCGCACATGGTCATCAATTCCCCCCACCGACTTGCCAAAATCCGCATTGGCAAGTTTCATAAAATAGGTGGCAAACACAAAAATGTCTTCCTTCCGCTCTCGCAGCGGCGGAAGGTTGATCTTGAATCCATTGACTCGATGGAACAGATCTTCCCTGAAGTTCTGTGATTGCACATCGCGCATCAGGTCCTCGTTTGTGGCGGTGATAATCCGTACATCCACCGGTATTTTTTTGTTATCTCCCAGGCGGCTAATGGTCTTTTCCTGCAGCGTTCTGAGCAATTTTACCTGGTTATCCGGAGAGAGATTGCCCACCTCATCAAGAAACAGGGTTCCCCCGTCCGCCTCCTCAAAACAACCTTTCTTGTCTTTGATCGCTCCTGTAAACGCCCCTTTCACGTGACCAAACAATTCACTGTTTGCCAGCTCGCCGGGCAATGCCCCGCAATCCAGGGCCACAAAAGGCCTGTTTTTTCTTTTGCTTTTTTCGTGAATCGCCCGGGCAATGTACTCTTTTCCGGAACCGGTTTCGCCTTCGATCAGGACACTCAGGTCGCAGGGCGCAACCAGCTCCACGTGATTCAATACATTTTGTATCGCAGCACTTTCTCCACTTATGAAGTCATGCTGAAAAAGCCTGTCTGCCCCCGAGTCCCGGTTTACCGTACGGCGAAGGAGCTTCAGTATTTCTTCAGGGATCAGGGGCTTGGTGACATAATCCAGCGCTCCGGCCTGAATGGCCTTCACCGCTGTACGCACATCGGCATAAGCCGTCATGAATACCACTGGCACCCAGGGGTCCAGCTTCCTGATCCGCTCAAATACCTCCATCCCGTCGGCATCAGGGAGCCGGTAATCACAAAGTACAAAAAACACACCGCCTGACTTCAGCGCTTTCAGCCCGTTATTGGCAGAATAGGCAACAATGGCTTCAAAACCGTTTTTCTGCAAATACGTTTTCAGCTGCCGGCAAACGAAGGTGTCGTCATCAATAATCAATACTTTACCCATGGAAATGTTTTGTGTGCCCAAAATCATTTGTGTGGATAAAATTCCACACTTCATTCAAATATACAAAAAAGACAGAGATGAACGAAGCCGGCAGGCGCGCCATTGAAATGAAGCCTGGCAATAAAAAAAACCTGTATATTTATGGCTTGTTCAAAAAGTTTTCCATGGTAAGACGGCTGGTTTTAGTTTGTTTGTTTACTGCCCTGTTTTTGCGGGGGTTTGCCTGGTCTGAACACCCCATGCTCGCCAGGCCCGCATTGGCAGGCATGGGATTGTGGGATGAGATCGGTCCGGCGGAAGTGAAGCATTTGAAAACATTTCTGCTGGAGACAGAAAACAGTCTTGAACCGTTTCTGGCCCGTCATGAGCACTGGGCCCGGACCAACCTGCCGCACTACCAACCCGGGCCGGATGACCTGGCTTTTCGCGCTGGTGGCGACACGACCGATATAGTGGTACGGTTCTTCCAGGCCATCCGGATTAACCCAGATATGCGGATGCCGCTTTATCTCCACCTGCTCCCCGGTGAACCGGCCGGAAACCGCAGCCACGCCAACACCCTTGTGACAACAGCCGACAGAAACGCTGAATCCCTGCATCGCCCCACCCATATCCGACTCCGGGAAGGAGAAAAGATCCGTCCGCTGAATATACTCGTAACTGCCAACGATGAGCCCGATTATGGATTTGATCTGGGCCTGTTTGCTGACAACCAGACCGATTATGGGGCACGTTATGGTTTCGGGAAGCAGCCATTCGGAAACCCGAACCTGGCCTACAGCAGCCAGGCCCCCTTTCACATGGCCTTTTACCATGAGGCCGGAATTGTTTACAGGTTCGCCCCGGAGCTGAACCGCACTTTCCTTGACTACCGGGTAAACCTATTCAGGGAGTTGTCCGTTTTCGCCTTTAACAATGACCAGCACTACTGGGGGTGGCGTTTCCTCGGATGGAGCATGCATTACGCAGGAGATATCACCATGCCTTATCACAGCAAACCCCTCCCGGGCTACAGCACAACCCGTATGTTGTGGATCAACCTGAAAGCCATGCTCGGCTTCCCCGCAGACGTACAAGATGCCATTCAGCTGGTATCCAACAGGCATACGGCCATGGAAGCTTACCAGCAACAGGAACTTCGCCAGGCTTACCTGGCAAAAAATTTCCGTCATCCCTTTTTCATGGCACTGGCCATCCCGGAGTTTCCGGTCCCCTTTTCCAAAAATTTCATCCGGACATACGCCTCGTATGGCGCAGCCCGTCAATCGGCCCACACAGACCAGGTTCTTGCCGATCACCTGCCGGGGTACATGGTATCAGATCCCTCAATCGAAATCAGTGAAATGCCGCAGCTGAACAACCTTGCCATGCTGGTGCATGCTGATCAGGGCGGGGAATCTGCCGAATCCCTGAATTCCATGATCGCTGAGCGGCTGAGTGCCTACAGCATGACCATCCGGGCTCTGCTCATCTCCGTGGTTCAGGAAACGGGCATGACAGTAAAGGACAATCACCCGGCTGCCCGGGGATAAAGACCCTTCTGCCCGGAAGGGGTGACATTACAATAAATCAAATTAAATCAATACATTTGAACTTATAAACATTCACAAAAACATCATATCATGAAGAACCTATTATTCTTAACGACATTGTTCATTTACGGCCTTTCCGGTTCCTTTGCGGCTCCGGTGCCGGCTGAAGAAAGCAACAGCGATGAATTATGGAGCCCTGAGTACATGGTCGAAAACTTTAAAAACGTCGGAGGAACAGCGATATCACCCGACGGAGAGTGGATCGCCTTTACCGTGTCTGAATCAAGGACAGAAGGAGAAAGAAGCGATTACCTGACCCATATCCACCTGGTGAAATCAGATGGCTCACGCCAATTTCAGCTTACCCGCGGAGACGTTTCGGCCGGCCTTCCCCGGTGGTCACCTGATGGTAACTACCTGACCTTTACCTCTGCGCGTGGGGGCGACGGCAACCAGGTATGGATGATCGACCCCGCCGGAGGGGAAGCCTGGCAGCTCACTGAAGCAGAGGGAAGCGTGGGGAGTTACCAGTGGTCAAACAGCGGATCCCGCATTGCCTTTACCATGGTTGACCCGCCCTGCGAAGAGCAGCGTCGCCGCCAGCGGGAGAGGGAGGATGTCAATGTGGTCGATGAAGACCTGCGCTATTCCCATATATACGTATTTGAAGTTGACCCGCAAGGCAATAAACCCGCTGAAATAAAAAGGATCACCGAGGGAGAATTCCACGTGGGCAACTTCGACTGGTCACCGGACGATCAGACCATCGCCTTTGACCACCAGGACCGGCCGGGCCTTGAGTACTGGCCCACAACCAGCATCTCAACCGTTCCTTCAGAAGGCGGCGAGGTGGCAGAACTGATCAACCTGGGCGGGGGAGACACCAACCCCCTGTACTCGCCCGACGGCAATTATCTGGCATTTACCACCGACAATGGCAACCCGCGCTGGCCCGGTTACGATGTGATCATGGTGCTGGATCTATCAGACGGGTCAATGATACAGCTCGGCAAGACCCATGATGATGAACCATCGATCATGGAATGGTCGCCCGACGGGTCGGAGATCTTTTATGTGGAACTGCACCGTACTTCGCTGGATCTTTTCGCCATGCCGGTGACAGGAGAAGATGCCCGATATCGCCAGATCACCGATGCCCCGGGTAGATTTTCCGGCTTTTCCCTTTCGGGGGATGCGTCCGTAATGGCTGCCGTCCATCAGAATTTTGACAAAGCCCCGGATGTGATTGTCTCCGATGTGGCCACCTTCAACCCAACCCGTCTTACCGATATCAATGCCGGTTATGAGCAAACAGAGATCGCCAGGGCAGAAGTGATCCGCTATGAATCATTTGACGGTACCATCATTGAAGCCCCATTGATCTACCCCCTTGATTATGAGGAAGGGAAACAATACCCGGTGTTGCTTCATGTGCACGGCGGACCCACGGGCGTTTTCGGTGAAACCTATGTGGCATTGCCTGGGGTATACCCACTGCAGAAATTTGCTGCCGAGGGCTACTTCATCCTGCGGCCCAACTTCCGCGGATCAGGCGGATACGGGGAAGATTTCCGTTTTGCCAATTTATCCGACTGGGGTTACGGCGACCTGGAAGATATGAAAGCCGGACTGGACAAACTGATTGAAGAAGGCAAGGTTGACCCGGACCGGCAGGCCATCATGGGCTGGTCGTACGGAGGATTCATGTCCTCGTTCGCCATCACCCAAACCGACAGGTTCAAAGCCTCCATGATGGGAGCCGGAGTTTCCAACCTGATCAGCATGACCGGAACTTCTGACATCCCCGGTTTTCTCCCGGCATATTTTGAAAGTGAATACTGGGAGAACTATGAACGTCACATGAGGCATTCAGCCATATTCAACGTGGAAAACGTAACCACACCCACCCTGATACTGCACCCGGAGGAAGATGTCCGCGTGCCAATCAGTCAGGGATACGAAATGTATGTAGCTCTGAATCGCCTTGGAGTTGACACCAAAATGGTGACCTACCCCCGCCAGCCACATGGTATAAGAGAACCCAAATTCACCATAGATGCCGCAGAACGTCAGCTCCGCTGGCTGAAAAAATATATCGAAGAGAACTAAAAGACTTTATACCGGTCAGTTTGATTTCATTCAACAGGCCGCCACATCACGGAAGCCAACTCCTTCGGGAGTGATCATACCTGATGTGGCGGCTTTTTTTCAGCTGTTTTACCCGGACCCCGGATTTTCTCCACAGCGGGTGGTCCCGGAATAACAGTATTTCATGTCTCTTTTAATCCTTAAAAACAGCAAAACCATATGGAAATTTTGCCAATCAGCCCGTAAACACAAGCCCGATGTGGGTTCCAAGAATTTTTTTCTTTATTTTTACCCCTTGCTCTCTACTTATTAACCAATTAAACAGCCTTACTACGACATGAAGAAATCCGTTTTGCTAAAAAAAGTTTTATCATTACTGATCATCCTTGCCGGTACGGGATTGACAGCCCAGGATGTGCTCACTGAGCAGGGCTACCAGGAACCGCCACAGGAGATCAAAGACCTGGTACTGGCTCCGAGGTATGAGAATGTGACCCTGAGCAACCTGGGTCCCGACCGCAGCGTTTTTCTGAACGCTGTCAGGGATGGACTGACCCCGATTGAAAAGCTGGCCAAGCCCTATCATAATTTTGGAGGCCTTGAGCTGGATACGGCAGCCAATCGCCACAGACGCTATACCACGGGCGGATCCCCAGGCTATGAATTCTTTGAGTGGGAAAGAACAAGAACCCGCACCATCAGGATCCCGGACAATGGCCGGGTCTCCAACTCCACCTGGTCACCCGATGGATCAAAAGTGGCCTATTTCGTTCACTATGAAAACGAAAGCCATATCTACGTAACTGAAGTGGGAAGCAGGCGTTCCAACAGGATCACCACCGCCCCCGCACTGCTCACCCTGGCCAACCCCATTGAATGGTCGGCAGACGGCCAATACATCACCACCATTGTGGTTCCCCGCAACCGGGGAGCGAGGCCGCAATACACCCCGGATGGCAATGTACTGATCCAGATTACCGATAAAGGCAAGAACGAATTGAGGACCTACCCCAATCTGCTTGAAGGATCTTACGAGAAAGACATGTTTGAGCATTATGCCACCGGGCAGATCGTACGGATCAGCGTGGATAACGGCACAGTAAATGAGATCGGTGAGCCCGGCCTGTATGCCGGCGTAAGCATGGCTCCCGACGGAGAATACTTCCAGGTTACCACCATCCGGAAACCTTTTTCAAACATCGTTCCCGTCAGTATGTTTGCCACGGTTCAGGAGCTTTGGGACATTGATGGCAATGTGATCGCGGAGCTCAGCAGCCGTGACCTGCGCGACGGAAGAAGCAACAACAACAATGACGACGGGCCACAGAAGCGTCAGATCACCTGGCGGCCCGACGGCCATGGTATCAGCTATTTGCTGAAAGATGCTCCTCCGGAAGAAGAGGAAGACAACGACAATGGCAATGGCGAAGCCAATGACCAGGACGAGGAAGAAGAGGAAGAAGAAAAGGAAGAACGCATGGACAGGGTATACCACTGGGTGCCGCCATATGGAGAAGATGACAAAGAAGTGATCTTCAGCAACAAGAACGACATCCGCGGACTGGAATACTCGCAGGATTGCCAGACATTGTTCATCACAGAAAGACAAAGGGGTGAAGCACATGTCTATGCCGTATTTCTGGATGAACCGGAAGAAAAATACACAATCTACAAATGGGATACGGATGAGTT
>SKUN01000172.1 GCA_007129945.1 Bacteroidales bacterium | reverse complement strand
TTCCCGGAAAACGGCTGATTTTACAAATAAGGCAGCCCCGCTGGCCCAGAAGACATCAGTTTCATCATCATACTGCCCCCGGTCTTTTTCAACCCGGTCAAACATCCTTCCGCGGCAAAACGGATAACCCAGATAATCGAGATATCCGCCCGAAGCCCCTGCGTATTCAAAATAGTCCGGGTTTTCCAGCGAACGGATTTTTGGCTGGCAGGCCGCCACTTCGTTGCGCTCCTGCAGCATCCGTATACATGGAAGAAGCCAGTTCTCCGTCACAGCAATATCAGAATTCAGCAAGACATAAAAGTCAGCTTTCACTTCTTTCAGGGCGCGGTTATACCCCCCTGCATAGCCATGGTTTTCTGAAAGCCTGACAACCCGTATACCGGGGTAATGCGCACCAAGAAAAGCGACAGAATCATCCGCTGACGCATTGTCTGCCACCACTATCTCAATCTCCGGCGGTGTGAAACGGATCACATCCGGCAGGAAACGCTCCAGGAGATGGCGTCCGTTCCAGTTGAGGATGACGACTGCGGTTTTTGGGGTATTCATATCTAAAAGGTTGTCAAACTTTCAAATTTACAGTTTTTACCCAAGTTCCCTGCATTTACAAGGTTTATTGTTGTGCCGAAAAAAATATTTTGTACTTTTGCACCGGAGAGATGGCAGAGTGGTCGATTGCGGCGGTCTTGAAAACCGTTGAGGTGTAACAGCCTCCGGGGGTTCGAATCCCTCTCTCTCCGCACTTCTTTCAGCAACTCCACAACAGCCACGTCAGTGGCTGTTTTTGTATCCCCCCTGCCGGCCAAAAGCGAGCTTTTGAGCCGGCAGGGGGGATACAAAAATATGGCGTCAGCCGGTTGTGGAGTTGCTGAAAGAAGTGAACCTCCCCCCGAATGGGATCAACGAAGTTAATCCCAAGCGAAGCTGGGATAACGAAGTTAATCCCGGGCGAAGCCTGAACAAACCCCCTTTGGTTGTGTTTACTTTTATTAGCAGATTCATTCCCCACAAAAACACATACAGAAATGAAACATACCGTTCGCACAAGCTGGAAACAGGATATGGCATTTGAGGCCGACATCAACGGGCACCACCTGATGATGGATGCACCCGACGAAGCAGGTGGGAAAAACAGGGGCCCGCGACCAAAACCCCTGATGCTTGCTTCCCTGGCCGGATGCACCGGCATGGACGTGATCGGCATCCTGAAAAAAATGCGGGTCGAATTCACGGGATTTGATATTCTGATCGAAGCCGACGCCACAGAGGAACCCCCGAAGCATTACAAAAAAATGAAGGTGATTTACGAGTTCACAGGAAAAGACCTTCCCGAAGACAAGCTGAAGAAAGCCGTAGAACTCTCCAGGGAAAAATATTGCGGTGTATCATACATCTACAAACAGGTCATTAATATGGAGTACGATGTCCGGATCAAGGAAGATAACTAATCACCACAGCCGGACATACCATCCCCGATAATCAGGCAGTGCAGCCTGCACTGCCCTGCCCCAAGGTTTGACTCTGGCGCAGCCACATAAAAAAATGTGTGCCCCCGAAAGGACACACATTTTTTGTTTCTGACCCCCTTTGGGGGCCCTGCTGTTACGCTGAAAGGGTCACACGTCCGTTACTCTCTGACCCTGAAAGGGTCACCCACGTGCATGATCCCGAAGGAATCACATGTCACTAAAAAGAGTAGCGGATACCTACCTGTGCACGCCACCTTGAGTTCAGGTTGGAAATATTGAACTGGTCTTCGTTGGTGGGCACCCGGTCGGGGTTAAAGGAAACCCGTGGCTTCAGCTCAATGCTTCCATCGGGAAGTTCCGTGGCGTCATATCCCTGGAAAGTGAGTTCAGACACGGCACCAAAGTTGGCAAATCGCGAAATCCCCCAATCCTGACCAAAGACATTCCCAAGCATATTGTTGAAGTTCATCACGTCAAATGTCAACTCCAGAAACTGGTTGCCGGTAGTGCGGATCCTGTGCGACACGCGCAGGTCCATATGGTGCACCCAGGGCTGAATCCCGGCACCCCTTTCGGTGATCTGCCCGCGGTAGTCATCCAAAGCAGGGTTGGCACTGATGAAGGCATCAAGCTCTTCCCAGTTGTTGCTGATCAGGTTAACCTCATCGGGGGAGGCAGGAACGTAAACCAGGTCATTGGACCCGAAGTAGTCACCATTTGCACTGAATCCATTGGCAAAGGGCGTAAAGTAGATGTAGTGATACGGGTTGCCCGTACGTCCCTCATAGATCATGGAAATGGTGGTGGCATGGTTGCCGTTGCTGCCATAATCAAGACGATAGGAGGCGCTGGCCAGGAAACGATGCCTTGTAATGTGGGTCGACCTGGCAGCCGGGGCATTGTTGGGGTCTCCCGGCACCTCATTGAACTGCCAGTTGGAAATGGCCCTGCTTGAGGTTCCGTCATTCACGGAAGTACCATCCGAAAATGTGTAAGACACATCAGCGAACCAACCCTGGCTGAACTCCTTGCGCAGCTGACCTGTCAGGCTGTACTGGTCACCTTTATTGGTGTTTGTGAGTAAAATCACATTGGTAAAGTTGTCACTCACACGGTTTTGTGAAAACCGGGGATTCCCGTTCTCG
The DNA here is from genome assembly GCA_007129945.1 of Bacteroidales bacterium. Taxonomy (GTDB): domain Bacteria; phylum Bacteroidota; class Bacteroidia; order Bacteroidales; family UBA7960; genus PUPG01. The sequence goes on along the minus strand of SKUN01000172.1, from coordinate 28,827 downwards.
TCAATGGTGACATCACCATAAAACGGACGACCGTCGGTCACCCTGACATTGGGGTTGGGATCGCCAAGGTTCAGGTTCTGATAGTCAATGTCATGCAGGTTGTTGGTGTACAACACCTCTACCGTACCGATAAGATCCCAGGGCAACCTTTGCTCCACGGCCAGATTGGCACGAAAGATCTGGTTGATCTTAAAGTCAGGATCTGTAATGTTCACCTCGGTGGTCTGAATCGGATCCAGGCCATCTGCCGTGCCTGGACGGGGCTGATTATATACGTCGGGGGTGAAAAAACCGGGATCGAAGGTACGACGCACATCCAACCGTGCCAGATCAACACCGGTATTGCTGTACTGGTTGGAGAGCCACACACCAGGTTCACCACCCGAGAAGAGGCCGAGACCACCGCGGATCTGCGTCTCTCCGTCATTCCAGTTAAACCCGAGACGGGGGTTCAGCTGCAGGGTCGGATCCGGAACATTGCCGGTATCGTATTGCGGGAAATCCTGCGCAAAGGTGGGATTACTGGGCGGATCATCCGTAAACACAGTAAGATCGGCACGCAAACCAAGTGTCAGGTTGAGATTGCTGGTGATGCGCCATTCGTCCTGTGCGTAAAGGGCAAAGGTATTGTAACCCCAGTTGGCTTCCGGCAAACGGCCATATTGATCCTCGTCAGTTGAGTAGCTGAACCGGTAACGGTTAGGCGCTGCCTCCCGGAAGCGATCAATTCCGCTTTGGACCATGTTGCCTTCGGCATCAAATACATTGGAAAAGGTATACTCACCGAGCGCATCCTGAATAAAGAGGTTCCTGAAAGAGTTCAGGTAGTTATTGGTACCAACCGTAATGGTATGTTCGCCGGCAAAATAGGTCATATTGGCGGTGATCTCAAAATAGTCCTGATCCAGCTCGTTGGCATGGCGGAAACGTTCCACACCAAAATCCACGTTATAACCGCCTGGGGTTTCCACACGTACCGAAGGGAAAGGATTGTCCCCATAGTCGGCTTCCTGACGCAACCTGGTGTAGGCTACTTTCGCTTCCGAAATGATGTTCTCTGACCAGGCACTGTTCAGCTGCAGGGAAAAGTTACTCTGATTCCCCCGCTGACGGTATTGACGGTTAGCCAATGAAAAAGCATTGAATCCCCTGGAGATCCCACGGTCATCGTAGCCGTTGACCAGGTTTTGCTGGTAAGTCAGTCTGTGTACATTGGAAATGTTCCAGTCCAGTTTTGTAAAAACTTTCCAGTCGTCCGTATTTTGGGTCAGGCGACCATACCCCCCCGGATCATACCCATATACATCACGTGCAATGGAAATAATTTCGTCAAGATCAGAGGCACTGCCGCGAAACTGAGATTCCTCATAATTAAACAGGGGGCTGCTCTCCCTTTTTATCTCCGCATTGATGAAAAAGAAGAGGTTGTCCTGCACAACCGGACCTCCAAGACGCAAGCCAGTCTGATATTCCGAGAAATCATCAATGGGGCTTTCGTCACCCATCAGTTCTCCGCTGATAAAATCCTGGTTTCGGCCGTAAAAATAGGCCGATCCTTCCAGGCGGTTTGTCCCGCTGCGTGTAACGGCATTGATGGCACCACCGGTAAAGTTACCCTGCCGCACGTCATAAGGGGCAATGGCCACCTGGAACTCCTCAATGGCATCCAGTGAAATGGGGTTCCCGATGGTGGGAATGGCATCGGATCCAAGGCCAAAACGGTCATCAAAGGTCACGCCATCGATATGTATTGCATTCCTGCGTCCGCTTCTGCCGGCAATGTTGTTCCCGCTTACCTGGGGGCTGAGCCGTGTGTAATCCTGGATGCTTCGGCTGATTGAAGGCATGGCATCGAGCTGTTCACGACTTACACGTGAGCGGGCACCAGTGCGGTTACCAGAGATCAGGGCATCACGCTGTGCATATACAGCCACTTCACCCAGTTCAACAGCTTCATCCACCAATTCAAAATTAATGGTGTACTCCTGGCCAAGCTCAAGGTGTATTCCGTCTTCCTCGGCCGACCGGTAACCTACGAAGGATACCCTGATCGTATAAGGCCCGCCTACACGAACATTACGGAGATTAAACCGGCCATCACTCCTGGTGATGGTACCGTATTGTGTTCCGGAGGGGACATGCACCGCTACCACCGTGGCACCGGGAAGGGTCATGCCTTCGGCATCTCTGACTTCGCCGTTAAAATTTGCCCCTACAGGAGCCTGCGCTGAGAGGGTTAAAACGCTGAAAGTCATCAGCAAAAAAGCAAACAAAGAAAAGATTCGAACTTTTTGTTTCATTTGATTGATTTGTTTAAAGGTAATATTAGAAATTTTTGCGGAACAAAAATACACCAAAGAACCCAATTAATCATATGCCAGGGCTTACAAAATGGTTAAGAAAATGTGGAAGGTTGATTAAGAAGACAGAAAAGTAAAAGACAACCCGAAACTCCAGACCGTATTATACTGTCCGCGGTTGTACCAGGTAGCGGCTTCCCGCTGATGCGGGCGCAACGGTGTGACCCCCTGTGAAAACCGGAGCTGAAAATCCAGTCCCTCACGGATCGGGTAACAGAGCCCGGCCAGCAGGTTCAACTCGGCTGCATAAAAAGGCCGTTCGTCAGCCATCCTGTCTGTGATGTCTTTCCCTTCACTCTCCTCATAATGTCCCACGACAGTAGAACCGGAAAGACCAATCTCACCGGTCAGACGGTCCACGTATGGCAGGGGGATCAAGGGGGAAAAGTCAAACTTGAATACCAGCGGCACCTCCACATAGTGCAGGTTAAACCGGTAGTCTCTGTAGCCGTCGGGGGGAGGCTCCGGAAGCCCGTTGTCGCCCGCTGCGGGGAAAAAGGAGGTCATCTGCTGCCCGTTCTGGTCATCATGCGGATCGCGGAATACACGGCTCCCCTTCTGAATATACATCACTTCCAGCTGAACGCGGGAATGCGCACTCACATCGCGATTGGTAAAAACGGCTGCAAACCAGCCGGGCTTATCCGGGCCACCCGCGTCATCTCCAGAAACTTCACTGGCAGTGAGCCCGGCCCGGAAGCCTCCGCGAAAATCCTGGCCGGACAAAGCACCTGCCGATCCTGACAGCACCAAAACCACTGATAATATTCTGATCAATTCCCGCATATCATCAAATTTACGCAAATAAATGACAAAAGGGATTGATCCCCATGTGAGTACTTTACGCAATTATTATATTTGTAAAAAAATCAGCATGATGCAATCCATGACCGGCTATGGCAAGTCAACCTGCCAGCTCAATCACAAGACCCTCACAGTCGAAATTCGCTCCCTGAACAGCAAAACGCTGGATATCAACCTGAAACTCCCTTACCTCTATAAAAGTAAGGAACAGGAAATCAGGTCATTGCTGGGCAAAAAACTGGGAAGGGGGAAGGTGGAGCTGCTGATCACGATAGAAAGCAAGGATGAGAGCGCAGCCTACTCGCTGAACACTCCCCTGATGGAAAAATATTACCTTGAACTCACAGCATTCAGCCGGGAGCATGACATACCGGTAACAGACAACTTACTGCCGGCCATTTTGCGCCTTCCCGAGGTATATACCCAGGAAACAGAGACCCTTGACCAGGAAGAATGGGAACAATTACACCAGGCAGTGGAAGAAGCCCTGAAAAGCACCATGGAGTACAGACAATCGGAAGGACTGTACCTGGAAAAGGACCTTCGGGACCGTATCAGCAAGCTGAAATCTTTGCTGGCTGACATTCCTCCCCTGGAAAAGCAGCGCAGGGAAGGCATCCGGAAAAGATTATCCGCTGCATTGGATGAACTGAAAGATGTGGCCACCCCGGACCCGAACCGCTACGAACAGGAGTTGATCTATTACCTGGAAAAGTTCGATATAACAGAGGAGATGGTACGCCTTGAGCAGCATCTTGGTTATTTTTCAGACACCATGGCAGAAAACATCTCGGCCGGCAAAAAACTGGGATTCATCACCCAGGAGATCGGCAGAGAGATCAACACCATCGGCAGCAAAGCCAACGATGCCGCCATCCAGCGGAATGTAGTCCAGATGAAGGACGAGCTGGAGAAGATCAAAGAACAATTAATGAATATTTTGTAATGGCTGCACAAGGAAAGCTGATCATCTTTTCAGCCCCGTCGGGGGCGGGCAAAACAAGTATTGTCAAAGAGGTTCTTAAAAACACCCCCCAGCTTGCATTTTCCATTTCTGCCTGCAGCCGGCCCAGGCGTCCCGGAGAAACAGAGGGGGAAGACTATTATTTCCTCTCACCGGAAGTGTTCCGGCAAAAGATTGAGGAAGGAGCCTTTCTCGAATGGGAGGAGGTGTACCCGGGCAGTTACTATGGCACACTGCACAGTGAGGTGGAACGAATATGGGATGAAGGCAGACATGTGGTCTTTGATGTGGATGTGGCCGGTGGCTTAACCATCAGGAAGCGCTTCCCCGAAAAGGCATTGGCCATTTTCATCAAGCCTCCGTCAGTGGAGGAACTCAGAAAGAGACTGGTAAACAGGAACACCGAGACCACTGAAAGCCTGGAGAAAAGACTGGGAAAAGCCAGACAGGAGCTGTCTTTCGCAAAGGATTTTGACCGGGTGGTGGTGAATGACAAACTGGAAGATGCTGTGCGTGAAGCCACTGGTCTGGTCCATTCATTTATCCACAATAATCAATAACCCGGAGCGTCACCATGAGCAAACCAATGACAGGCTTACTGTTTGGGTCATTCAACCCGGTCCATACCGGGCACCTGATCATTGCGCAACACTTTGTACAGCACACAGGGATCCGGGAAGTATGGTTCGTGCTGTCCCCGCAGAATCCTTTCAAAACAGAGGAAGAGATGCTCAGCGAAGAAGGGCGGCTGAGGCTGCTGCGCAAAGCTGTTGAAGACAACCCTGCATTCCGCGCATGCGACATCGAGCTGAACATGGAGAAGCCTTCCTACACCATCCATACCCTGAAGAAACTAAAGTCTCTCCACCCGGAAAAAGATTTTGTATTGCTCATCGGATCGGACAACCTGGACGCATTCGAACAGTGGAAAAATTATGAGGAAATTCTATCGCTGCTGACGATTTATGTGTACCCACGGTCAGACAACCCGGCCTCCCCCTTTCTTGACCGGCCCGATGTGACCCTCATAGAAGCCCCCCGTATTGAAATCTCATCCACCAGCATCAGGCAGGATCTGGCATCGGCCAAAGATCCACGCTACCTGCTGCCCGATAAAGTACTTGACTGCATCCGAAAAAACGAATATTATTGAGGCCCTCCCCGCCTACACGGTCATTTCCCTGAAGATCTCCTCCAGCGACTGGTTCTGCTGTTCCAGTGACAGCAATACCAGCCCGTTATCTACGGCAAACCTGAAAATGTCAGCACGCTTGTCACCCGCTGACCCGGTAAATATACGGTAAACGGCCCCGGACTCTTTGATCACATCCATCACACCATCAATTCCTTTCAGCTTCTCCACACTCAACTCTTTGTCAAATTCAGCCCGTATAACGCGGCTTGCTTTATTGAGCATCCGCACTTCGGAAGTGGGTGCATCGGCAATGATCCTGCCCCGGTGAATGATCATCACCCGATTGCAAACAGCCTCAACCTCCTGCATAATATGCGTGGAAAGAATCACTGTTTTCAACTTCCCTGTTTCCCTGATCAGTTCCCGGATCTCTGCGAGCTGATTGGGATCCAGCCCTGAGGTGGGCTCATCCAGGATGAGTACTTCCGGGTCGTGGATCAGCGCCTGCGCCAGGCCGACGCGTTGCCGGTACCCCTTTGACAGGGTGCCAATGGTTTTTTTATATTCCGCCTTCAGCCCTGTCAGTTCGATCATCTCATCCACCCGCGACCTGCTTTTTCGTCCCAGGCGATTGACCCCGGCCGCGAACATCAGGTATTCCTTCACGTACATGTCATTATACAACGGATTGTTTTCGGGCAGGTATCCAACCCTTTTCTTTACGCTGCGGGGATCTTCTGTCACATCAAATCCACATACCCTGACCTGACCTGCCGACTGCGGCAAATAACAGGCGATGATCTTCATCATGGTGGATTTTCCGGCCCCGTTGGGGCCAAGCAGCGCCACCACCTCACCCTGGCTGACCTGAAAGTTTACCTCATCCAGTGCCTTTTGCTCCCCGTAAAACTTCGTAACATTAACCGCTTGCAAAGACATATCACATTGTGTATTTACACGAAATTAGTAATTTTATCACATAATCAACCGACCGGCAACAGCAAAGAATTAAGGAAAGGACTTCGTGGAAGGTACTGTAATCAAATCAACAGGGAGTTGGTACAGGGTATTGACAGATGAGGGGCAGCGTCTTGACTGCCGCCTCAGGGGTCGCATCAAGCTCTCCGGCTCAAAAGCAACCAATCCGGTGGCCGTTGGAGACAGGGTGTGGCTGCACCTGGAAGATGAAATTGGCATGATAGAGGACATCCTGGAAAGGAGAAATTACATCATCAGGAAAGCCACAAAGCTCTCCAGACAAACACACATCATTGCAGCAAACATTGACCAGGCCGTAATCATTGCCACCCTGGCTTACCCCAGAACATCCACCGGATTCATTGACCGCTTCCTGGTTACCTGTGAGGCATACAGTATCCCGGCTGTAATCGTTTTCAACAAGCTTGACCTGGTTTCCGGCCCATCCTCCCGTGAGAAACTGGATCAGGTAACAAAGATTTATGAAGAAGCGGGGTACCATTGCCTGCACACCTCAGCCACGGAAGCCATAAACCTGGATCATTTCAGTAATTTGCTCCGGGGAAAAACCTCCCTGCTGGGCGGGCATTCGGGAGTGGGCAAGTCCGCGCTGATAAATGCCATCGAGCCCGGTCTCAACCTGAAAGTGCAGGCGTTGTCAAAGGCCCATAAAAAAGGGCGGCATACAACCACATTTGCGGAGATGTTTCACCTTTCCAATACCGGAGCGATCATTGACACCCCGGGGATTAAGGAATTCGGCCTTGTGGATTTTGAAGCATGGGAGGTGTGTCATTATTTTCCTGAAATGCGGAATTTTTTCAATCAATGCCGTTTCGACAACTGCACACACCTGAACGAACCGGGGTGCCGCGTCAAGGAAGCAGTTAACGAAGGAGAGATCAGCATCACGCGTTACGAAAATTACCTGAATATGCTCCTGGGCGGAGAAACACGAAAGAAATCCTGAAATACACAGATCTATGCGAGTAATTATTCAGAAAACAGCACATGCTGCAGTTACGATTGACAATGAAGAAAAGGCTGCCATCGGGAAGGGAATCCTGATTCTGTTGGGAATAGAGGATGCTGATACGCGCGAAGACATTGAATGGCTCACAGGAAAAATTTCACGCCTGAGGATATTCAATGACGAACAGGGGATCATGAACAAATCCGTACAGGATGTCAACGGGGAAATTATGGTGATCAGTCAGTTCACGTTGCATGCCAGCACAAAAAAAGGCAATCGTCCTTCCTACATCAGGGCAGCAAAGCCGGATCACGCCATCCCCATGTATGAGGCCTTTATCAGAGCCCTCGAAAAAGAAAGCGGTTGCAGAACCTGCTCCGGGGAATTCGGGGCTTACATGCAGGTATCATTGGTCAACGATGGTCCGGTGACCATCATGATTGACAGTAAAAATAAGGAATAATGGGCGGCGCCTAATAAGCCCATTTTACCCAGACGGCACCCCAGGTAAAGCCACCCCCGAAAGCGGTAAGTATCAGATTGTCTCCTTTATTCAGCCGGCTTTCATAATCCCATAAACAAAGCGGGATGGTGGCATTGGTGGTATTGCCGTAACGCTGGATGTTCACCATCACTTTTTCTGACGGAATCCCCAGGCGTCTTCCGGCGGCCTCAATAATGCGCATGTTGGCCTGATGAGGCACCAGCCAGGAAATGTCATCCCCGTTCAGGTCGTTTTTTTCCATCAATTCTTTGGAAATTCCCGCCATTTTAGTAACGGCAAATTTAAAAACCGGCTGACCTTCCTGGTACACATAATGCTCCCGTGCATCCACGGTTTCATGAGAAGGGGGCTTAAGGGATCCACCCGCTTTCATATGCAGATGCACATGGCCGGAACCATCGGTGCCGAAGGCATGATCCATCACCCCTACATTCTCTTCAGAGGGTTCAAGCAAGACAGCAGAGGCTGCATCACCAAAGATCACACAGGTTTGCCTGTCGGTGTAATCCACAATAGAAGACATCTTATCCGCTCCCACCACAACAATTTTTTTGTACCTCCCTGTCTCAATAAAACTGGCGGCAGTGGTAAGGGCATAAATAAACCCGGAACAGGCGGCGTTCATGTCATAGCTGAAAGCATTATGAATGCCTGCTTTATGGCTCACCAGGTTCGCAGTAGCAGGAAACTTCATGTCGGGAGTCACCGTAGAACAAACCACCAGATCCACTTCATCAGGGGATATCCCGCGTTTCTCCAAAAGACCTTTCACAGCCTCAGCAGCCATATCGGAAGTAGCGAGGCCCTCCCCTTTTAAGATTCTTCTTTCCTTGATTCCGGTACGGGTGGAGATCCATTCATCGGAAGTGTCTACCATTTGCTCCAGCTCCTGGTTAGTAAGCACATAGTCAGGCAGATACCCGTGAACAGCGGTAATAGCTGCTTTGATTCCTGTCATTTTACAACAATATTAGAATACAACTAAGATTTCCCCCCGGAAAACATACCACCCTGTATATATTGATCCATGGCCGACCGGATATGTTCGGTCACTCCGGCCTGGCAGACATCGCGGGAATGCAATATCATGTTTTTGATGGCCACATCATTGGAAATACCATGCCCGATGAGTACTGTGGCATTCACCCCGAGAATGGGGGTTCCACCGTACTGTTCATAATTGAATCGATCAAAAAATGCATCACTGAGCCCCCTTTTTACGATTATCCGGTACATGGCCTCCATATTTTTCAGGATCACATTGCCGGTAAATCCGTCACAGACAATTACATCGGCTTTATCTCCGAAAAAATCACGACCCTCCACATTGCCGGCAAAGTGATAGTCTGTCGTTCCTTTCATCAGCCGGAAGGCGGATTGGGTAAGAAGATTTCCCTTGTCTTCTTCCTCCCCGATATTGAGTAAGCCGACCTTCGGGTTATCAATCTTATACACATACTTTGCATAAATAGCCCCAAGCAAGCCAAACTGATACAGTACATCGGGTTTTGTGTCGGGATTGGTACCCACGTCAATCAATACGCCTACGCCACCATTTTCTTTGGGAATGATCGTCGTGGTGGCAGGCCGGATAACACCTTGCACTGCATTGACGCTGTAAACAGATCCGACCAGCATGGCGCCGGTATTTCCGGCACTGGAAAAGGCATCAATTCTTCCGGTTTTAAGGAGTTTGAATCCAAGGGCAATGCTGGAATCAGGCTTCTGAGAAAAAGACCGTGTGGGAGATTCCCCCATTTCAATGACATCATCCGCATGAATAATCTCATATACTTCAGGATCCTCGTTCAACGCTTTCAATCCGTCCAGAATAACTGTCCGGTCTCCGATCATTACGATACGGTCAGTATCCGGCAATTCTTTCCGGGCCAGTACCGCACCCGAAATGGTTGCCCGGGGAGCGTAGTCGCCCCCCATCACATCAAAGCCAATCTTCATTGCGTTGGGGTTGGTGGTCTGAAATTGGGAGTTGATTCGCTATACAGCAGCCGTTTTTTCAACGGCCATCTGACCCCTGTAGAATCCACACTCAGGACAAACCCTGTGCATCAACCTGGATGCTCCGCAATTGGAGCAGGTAGTCAGGGAGGGTGCAACGGCTTTGTAGTGCGTGCGCCTTTTATCCCTGCGGGTTTTGGAAATTTTACTTTTTGGATGTGCCATAGCAATGAAATATTAAATCAGTTAACTAATTGTTCTTATCAAAACGAAGCTTCTTTAAGGCCTCCTGTGAGGATGCAGCCAGGGACTCAACAGTGTTGCCGGTCTTCAGATCGACCGAATGCCTGGCAACCTTATCCAGCATCTCTTTGTCGCATTCTGATCCTTCATGGCCATCCCCTGTATGCACCCGCTTGATGGGAAGATTCAGGTGAATGTACTCATACACATAATGTGCAATATCTAAATGGCTGGCCTCAGAAGGGATTTCAATCACATCTTCAGACTGCTCCGTAAAATCGTTACCGAACTTCACGTACATCCGGTGCTCGTGGTCAACAGGCTGGCGGCAGGGCTTCAGGCAGATATCACAATCGAGCTCCACCCAGCCTTTGAAGTCATAATCGAATACCAGCATATCACTTTCTTTTTCCATGGTCAGGTCAAGTGATATGGCGCCAAAGGCTATCTCCGAATGTTCAAAGCAGCCAAAGAACGCCTCCCCGATCTCATAAGAAAACCGGTGAGTTCCTTGCGAAAGTCCCGCAAATTCAATATTATATGGCTTCAGTTCTTTCAACAGCCTGTCCTGTTTGATAAAGTTTGCAAAGATAAGACGAATGTCCGGAAAAAAAAAGCTTTTGCCGGATTACTTGAATGCTTTCTCAAGCAGTCCGTCCCCTTCGAGTTCCAGACGTTTAAAATAGGATGGCACCTCTTTCCCCACCAGGGAGTCCACGTAGAGTTTAGCCAGGTATTGCCCCAGCATGAAACCCTGACCGCGCAAACCAAGGAAAAGCCCCTTTTCCACATCAATGATCATTTTCGGCTCAACGTAATACCCGGCCCACAGAGCCTGAAATCCCACGGCAGAGATTTCGGGTATCCAGTTTACAAACACTTCTGAAACAATTTCCGAGAAATCCCTTGAGTTGGTTTTCACATCTTTATCTGTTTCAGAGGGCTCAACCTCAGGGGATGCACAGCCAATGATCTGCCCGGTATCTGCCAGCTGTTGCCCGTAAACTGCGGTAAATCCTTTATAGCGGCGCCGGTCGATCAGCATATTCATGGGATTCCCGTCAATGCCAAGCATGGGCAGCCGGCGGGTTATGAAAGCCTGATGTTTTACGGGATACAAACCGGTTTCGATACCCAGTTTTTGCGCAAAATGGGCGCCCTTATCACCAAGAGCATTAATAAATAACGGGGTATGGTATTCAACAAATGCTCCTTCATGGGTGCGCACTATGGCTTTATAGGTGCCTCCATCCTTAAGCACATCAATTAATTCTGAATTCTCCGAAACTGTACCCCCGCTGTTAATCCCCAGCTGACGCAGTGTTTCGATCACCTTGCCCGGAGTGGCCTGCCAGCATTCGCTGGTTTTCAGGGCGGCCAGGTACTTGTTGTTCGAATCATTGAAATAGGGGGAGATCTCCTTTTTGAAGTCGGAGCGCCTGATCATGCGGGCATCCTGCCAGCTCATGGACTCTTCCAGGGCTTTATACATGGCCTCGTCATGGGCAAAAGTGATGTAGTTGATCTGCCTGAAATCGGTGTCTCCCTTTTCCTCCAGCTCTTTGAACAGCTCCAGATTATGCCTGGCAATGTCTGTCAGCTCGGGCAAACTAAATGCAGGACGGCCACCGGCAATATTCCTCCATGAGGAGCCAAATCCATAATTCAGCAGCACAGGCGCATATTTTTCCTCTGCAAGAAAGCGGAACAGGGCACTTCCGCCAATACCGCCACCAGCGACCAGGGCGGGCACTTCAATCACCTTCCTCGGTTTACTTACAGCATTGGTTTTCACCTTGTCATGAACCGGCGAAGGATACATCTCACCAATGGTTACCTGGTTCGACATGGGCGCTCTCGGGGTGGAGCCGCCGACCAGTTCAACCCCCAGCGGTCTGAGGTTTTGTCTTAATCGCAGCAGGCATCGCTTGCCGCGGCAGGGGCCCATGCCCAGGTGAGTTGTGTGCTTCACCTCGTCCACAGAGATGAATTTGCGATCACCGATCACCTTGAGCACATCTTCCAGGATCACGTCATCGCAATGACACATATAAATATCCCCACCGAGTTTTTCCTTGTGCGGCTGAACATCCAGCGGTTCCGGATATTCATTTTTTACCACAAAACCTCTTACCCTGAGCTGCTCCTCCTGTGTCATTCCTTCGGCTTTCACCCGGGCAATATGGGTCAGGTTCTTTTTGCGCAGCACCTTCTGAATCATTCCCCCTCCCAGGATGTTGGCATTGTTGTCAACGAGGTAAACTTCCTCCCCTTCTTCCTTGTCAAACTCAATGGGAAGGAAAAAGATGCCTTTCTTCAGGTTATATCCGAATATGGCCAGTCCCGGGCACTGATACACACAGTCCATGCAGCCCACACACTTTTCAAAGTCAATATGCGGCACGGTACTGGTTGATGATTTTGTGATGGCACCGTACTTGCAGGCAAATGCACAGGGATTACAGGCAAAGCCGTGCAGGCAGTCAATAACCACAAAAGGCTTTTCCATCCTTGCCTCATCCGGCATAAACGGCTCATCGAGCACACGCACCGGATGCTGCTGGGAATCAATGTATTCTTTAGACACAAGCAGGTAATCATCATAAGTGAACCGCTGCTTCATGTTCTCCAGTATTTCATAGGCTACCTGCTTGCCCCGCAATACAGCACTGGTCCCTTCACCGATCCGGATGGCGTCACCCGCACCGTAGCACTTACGCCCGAACATCTCCCTGCCTTTTTCCAGCAGGGTGTCATCGGGGATCAGCCCTGTACAAATATTGATGGCATCAATGCCCCGGATCACCTTTTCTGTTCCGGGTACCGGCTTAAAGTTCTCCGACTCTGCCACCACGGCACCCGCCACCCCGTCACCGGTTTTATTCGGAAGGGCCTCGAGTATCATGTGGGAAAGCATAACGGGGATACCCAGCCTGCGAACCCGGTTGGCCTGTACCGGAAAACCGCCTTCGTCCGGCATACCTTCAACGATCGCTTTTACGCGGGCTCCGGCCTGGGTGAGCTGATAACTGGTGAGGTATCCGATATTGCCTGCCCCCACCGTCAGGATATTTTTCCCCAGCAAGGTGAGTTCCGTGTTCATCATTTTCTGAATCACTGCGGCGGTGTACACTCCCGGAATGTCATCATTGTGAAAAGTCGGCAGAAATGGTACAGCACCGGTGGCAACCACGAAATGCTCACAGTCAATGTAAAAAATCTCCTGGGTTTTGAGATTTTTTACGGCCACGCGGTGTGGTTCAAAAATATCCCATACTGTACAGTCAAGCATGATGCCGTCATGATTGTCGCCTGCCAGGGTTTTGGAGATCTCAAAACCACGCATCCCGCCGTATTTTTTCTCTTTCTCGAAAAAGAAAAACTGGTGGGTCTGCATATTGAATTGCCCGCCGATCTCTGCGTTATTGTCTACAACGATGTTGCTGATTCCATGTTCGTTGAGCAACTCCCTGGTGGCCAACCCTGCGGGCCCGGCGCCAACGATCACCACCCGGGTCTTGTACACCTTAATCCCGTCGGCTTTAACAAAGACAGAAGGCTCAGCCACAAAATCCCTGGGAATTTCTGCCACCGTCTGTACATCATCCGCAAGCGCAATACAAATCCGCTTCACTTCACCGTCAACAAGCATCTCGCAGGCACCGCATTTGCCGATGCCACATTCCAGGCTCCGGCTCCGGTTCTTCACACTGTGGCTGTGGATCGGAAAGCCCGCTCTGTGTAAAGCTGCTGCGATGGTATACCCTTTTTCGCCTTCTACGGTGTGGCCCTGGTATTGAAAATAAACTTTTTCTTGATCTTTTACATTCAGGATGGGGTGCTTATGTATTTTATCCATATTGCAAACATATTAACAAACATATTTTATTCCGCATGGCCGACCTGCAATGCCCGGCAAGTGATCCCCCTTCGATTTCCGGTGGCAAAGGTAACGGATTTTTTGTATATTTCCGGCACGTAAACGGTCGTGCAAATATATTTAAATACGCCTGCATGACCAATGCCGGCAGGGAATTGAGCGACATAATCCTGCTAAGAATTAACCCGGCCGGCCTGGCTTTAATGTTGCACCTGAAACGAAAACCCAAAACCAGTTCCCATGAAAAAAATTACCACCATTGCCATTATTTTTGTACTGTTGATTATTGCAGCCATTGCATTTACAGTGGGGTCAAGAAGCCTGACCCCTGAAGCAAAGAGTAATGAATCTGAAAATTACAGTGAATCCATGAACATTCAACCCGGAGCCACCATTGACCTTCCCGAACCTGTTACTGACGGCCAGATGAGCCTGGAAAAAACCCTGACACTGCGTCGTTCAATTCGTTCCTACACAGAAGAACCATTGACTGTATCAGAGGTATCGCAACTGCTTTGGTCCGCCCAGGGCATCACCAATGAGCGGGGATACCGCACTGCTCCGTCGGCCGGTGCGACCTTTCCCCTGGAAATGTTCCTGGTGGTCAGCAATGTGGAAGGAATGGAAAAGGGCTTGTATCATTACCACCCTGAAGGGCATCGACTTGAGTTTATTCGTGAAGCTGATCTTGCAGAGCCCCTTTACCAGGCAAGCCTGAGCCAGTCCATGATCCTTGAAGGTGGCGTTGTGCTGGTTTTTGGCGCAATCTTCGAAAGAACCACCGAAAGGTATGGAGAAAGAGGCATACGGTATGTGCACAACGAAATAGGCCACGCTTCGCAAAATGTTCACCTGCAGGCAGCAGCCCTTGATCTTGGAACCGTTGTAATCGGAGCGTATAATGACGACGAAGTGGAAGAGGCACTCAGGCTGGGAGATCAGTACAGAGTACTTTACCTGATGCCGGTGGGCAATCAGTAACGGAAGCTTAAATCAGAATCCGTAGGAAATTCCGGTCTGCAGTGAGAACCCGTAAGGGTAAGCGTGACCTGTCATCACCCCTTCACGCACAATCGGACTGATAAAAAGCTGGCCCGTCGGTTCCAGGTGAAAAGTCAGGTTCCCGGTAAGGGGAATATCCATGGCAAAACCTCCCACAGCAGAGAAATTGAACTGCCTGATCCCGGTTGTTTTACCAATGGGATTCTGCATCATGTCATGGCCCAGAAACACGTCATTGTTCAGCAGGTAACTTGCTGCCAGGCCACCCTTAAGCCGCAATCCCACACCCCTTTCGAACAGGGTATACCGGAATACCACAGGAACTTCAACAAAACGGAATACCTGCGTGACACCCTCCTGTGACTCTGTGAGAGACTGTAAATTGGCACCCTCCATGGCATGCCGGTTGGTCAGCACACGGTAAGACTGGTTATCCGCAAAGTAGAGGTGCGGGTCAGCCAGGCGGATATTCCCCTGGGAAGTAATAATGGATTGTGGATGACTGACCTGCCCTGTACCGGAATTGTAAAGGGGCAGACGCAAGGGGTGCTGATAGGACATGATATCCTTTACATACTGACCCATATTCATGTAGCTGACCCCGGTTTGCAGCGTCCAGCGGGGAGAAAGCTCAATAAATGCATTCAGCCCGACAGTATAAGTCATAATCTGTTCCTCAAGCGACTGGAAGGGAATGTCGCTGAAAGACATATCACTTACTCCCCGTAAAATGCGATAATTGTATTGCGGGGAAAAATGTGCCCCGAAACTAATGTTTCCGTACCCCCTGGCACCATCTGTCGCAGAAGCAAGCATCAGCTGGCCAGTGTTCCCGCTCACCGCTTCATTAGCGGCTTCAAACGTATCCCTGCCTGAAATTTCTCCACGTTGGGTAAAAGGCAGAAAAGATAAGGCCGTTCTTTCGAGATAAGCATTGCGCAGGGCGCTCATTCTGTTCAGATCGGCAAAAAATGCCATTGCCGGTGAAGGCTGCCCGATCTGGCTGGCATTAACGGCAGCAGCGTTATCCGTTACTGAAGGGGATTCAACCCTTTGCCCGCCGGGGCCGGTCACCGGGGCCGGCTCCAAGTCAATCAACGGGGCTTGCTGAACAGGCCAATCAGCAATCTCAGCATTCTGCCCTGACCTGTTCAGAAAGAGAAAATTCAATGAAAATAAACTGACGATAAGGACAGCAACGGCGGCAACCATACGGAAGAACACCGGAACAGCAGCTGTGCGGGAGGGCTTGCTGATGGCTTCAGAAATAGACAACCACGCCTCAACCGGCGGGTTCGCCTCCAACCCCTCCAGTTTCTCACGAAACTTTCTGTCAATATATTGCTGGTCCACTTTTTTATTCATTTAAAGCCTAAATTGCCTGAAGAATTACCTCAAACTCTTTATTCAGTTTATGTTTCAATATCCGCCGTGCCCTTGCTAAATTTGAACGGGCCGTTGACTCGGAAATATCCAGGGCTTCTGCAATTTCTTTATGGCTGTATCCTTCAATGGCATACAGGTTAAAGACCATTCTGTACTGAACGGGCAACTGCTGTACGACCGTCAGAATATCCCTGACATTCAGGGCTTCAACACCCATATTTTCATGAACAAATTCGCCATCATTACCCACTTCATCAACAGATAAGTGATAAATCCGCTCCCTGTATTTTTCAATGGCTGTATTGACAAAAATCCTTCTGATCCATCCTTCAAGACTTCCTTTCCCTTTGTAAGATGAGAGGTGTTTAAACACCCTGATAAAACCCTCCTGCAGGATATCCTGGGCCTCATCCGTACTGGCGGCATAACGAAGGCATATCCCGTACATTTTACGGGAATACATCGCGTAAAGCCGGTACTGATCGACTTTCCGGGATTGCAAACACCCTTTTAATATCTTTTTCAATACATCCACCCTGAAGAGTTTTAGATAAAACAAAGATAAGAAATATCCTGTTTTGTCAAAACCGGCAATTTCCTCCCAACTCTTTCATATTTCAGGCTTCTCTTCGGTCTTGTAAAAAAAACAACCCGTTTGAGGACTGGTTAACGGTCGCTCAAACGGGAGTTTTTTTGCATGTATATTTAGGGAAACAAGCCGAAGAAAAACGTTTCAGGGAAGTGGCCGCCTGGTTAGTTGTTGTTGGTTAATGGTGATGATTGGGTTTCCTCGACAGATGGTGATGCTTTCGAGGCATGCAGCGACCACTTCCGTATCCCCTGAAACGATAATACAAAACCTAAAAAAAAGAACGATATATAAAAAAAGGAGAAAAACACCCGGTTAAAACCCCCGGGAAGCGATAAATGGCATTGTATTCATTCAATAAAAAAAGAACGCAACGAGATCGCAATCAATCTTTCCGTGCGACTTCTACTAAGAAGACGAAAAAAATGAAGTGAACGCTGCGTGTTATAAAAAAAAATCAGAAAAATCAGTTGACCCTGTTTTTTCGGCCCCTTACTTCCAGCTTCAGGTGATCCATCATCAGGCTCAGTTCCATCTCCTGAATACCGTGAGCCGCCAAATGCTTCCGGTCTTCATTGAATGATATCTCAAAGTCCCTGATGCTTTTCCATGTCAGGATGCTGTCAAGATAGCGGCGGAAGGCTTCTTCCGGATCACCCTGACACCAGCGCACATGACCCAGGTTCATCATATCGTAATGACTCCCCTGCTCCCCGGCAAGTAATCGCTCAAGGTAGTCACGGGCGGTGTCAAACTTGCCGAGAAGGAAAGAACACCAGGCCAGCGGACGCCGGATCTTATGATTCTCCGGGGCCAGCACTTCCACCTTAAAATAGCAGTCGAGGGCATCCCGGTACTTTTCCAGATGTATCAGGCACTGACCAATATCCGCCTGCAGTTTCAAATTTTCCGGGTCAAGGCTTTCAGCCTGCCGGTAATAGTTCAGGGCATCCTCCCAACGGTTCAGGTATTTGCAGCAATAGGCCATTTTCTTCAATATCCAAAGCCGGCCGGCTTCGATGAGATCAGCCCGCTGGTAATAATCCAGCGCATTCTCAAACTCACCGGATTTTTCATAACAGAACGCGATCTTTTCAAAAAGTTCGATGTTGCTTTTGTCCTTTTCAAGAATGGACAAAAACACCCGCAGTGCATCCTCATAAAACCCCTTATCAAACAGAACTTCAGCAATATTCCTGATGGTTTTCACCTCAGCAACCAGATCCCTGATGAAAGGGGTTTCATACAGATCCATATCCAGTTCAAAAATATCATCAAACTCCCTCCGCCACGGATGCAGTTTATGGAAACGATACAAATCCTGGAAATACTGGGTATAGATACTTTTGCTCCTGGCCATACCGTCAAGCATATCCTGGTCCTTTTCCAGCTCTGAAATGTTTTCCATTTCCGTGCTCAGCATATTCATCATCATGGTTTTCTGCTGGTCCGGCACCATGGATAAATTCAGGCAGAATGAGTACTTGTCGGAGTTGCACATAAAATAGGTCTGCTCCAGTTTTTCGAGCAACGGGGTCAGGTCAATACCCTTTTCAGTGTCCTTTACCATGGGCTGAATAGCCGGGTTGCCCGCATAAAATGGCACGAACCAGTTACTTACCCCCCTGAAAAAAGGGAAATGCTTCAGGCGCGAAAAGGCACTGATAAACACATCCATTCCGTCCATCTGCATCTCCGTCAACTCCTGCAGTTTGTCCAGCAGGTCAGGGGCGTCCTCGAACATTGTCTCCCAGTCAGGGTTTTTTTCCTCCTCCGGATTATCAGAAAAAATATTATCCAGGTCCAGTTTTTCCTCAATCTTCGGGCGCATCTTCATGATCTCCGGAAGAATCTCCTCTTCCCACTTTTTCCTGACTTTTTCCGTTTCACGGGATTTGATAAACTGCACAAGAATGGTCTCCAGGTGCTGTTCCATCATTGGCAGGGATTTCAGTTCCCGGGTTTTCTCACTCAAAACAGGGTATAAAGGAAAACGGTCGCTATATTTCAGGCTGTTGATAAATAAGCCGGTCATCGCCCTTTCACGCACAAAGGGTTGTTGCTTTTCCACAAAACGAAAAAGCAACACAAATTTATTTACGTCAAAATAGCGCAGCAAGCTGAGAGACAACGCGCTTACCACCAAAGATTTATCATGCCATGGAAGCAGTTCCGAATCACAGACGGATTTCAGCAACCGAATCTCCTCCTCCGTATATTTATCTGCCAGCCAGATCACCTGGAAGATGTTCTCCAGGGTTTTTTCCCTTTCCTCCCTGTTATCCGACTCCCCTACTTGTGTATCTTTTAGCAAAGACGACAACTCACCGTCAAAACTAAGACTCTCCAGAATGTCCATGGCCTCCGAGCGCTCCGGCAGCTGCTCCCTGGCAAGGGCTTTTTTCATCTGGTAGGTGTTGGTTGTTCCGGCCTGCAGCATGAGCATCTCCCGCAAACTGTCCGCCATTTCGAGCAGTGCCCGCATCAGGTAATTGTACACCTGATTACGTTCGGGATCGTCCACCCCTGAAACAGCATGTTTGAGCAGGCGGGCATAAGTGGCCGTCAGCTCTTCCAGTTCTTTGGTAATGTATTCTTTCCCGCTTTCCCCGGCCAGCTGACGCAACAGCACGATTGCATCGGCAAGCCGGCGTCTGTGGATTAGTTTGCAGGTATTAAGATAGTTCCGGATGATCTTTTCTTTTTGCATAATTCAATGTTTTTCAAAGGATGGTTCGCGTTGCACTCATCTTACACTTCCGGGTAAACTCCACCAGTGCAAGCCCCGGACCCTCATAGGCTGCTGAGCAGGCAACCGTTCCCATAATGTTTTGCTTCCAGTTTCCTGTGATCCTGTGCGATTCATGAATGTGTCCATGCATGGTTAGCAGCGGTTTTCGTTCGAGGATAAACTCCTTGATGGCAATGCTGCCCACATGTACATCCACGGGCACATGATCTACTTTCACCCCGTCAAGGCCGGCACGATCAAGAAATGAATCATACGGAGGGGCGTGAAATAAAAATAAACCGTCAGACAGATCATCATCCCCGGCGAGCACATCCAGATCCTTCTTAATGGTGGAAAATGTGATGTCCGCATCAGGGGGCACGGTTCTGTAGCCTTCGTCCGGATGCACACATCCCGGATCCACAAAAGCCGACACATCATACCTCTCCCAGTCTTTCAACAGAAAAGGGGTCGGAGGCACCATGGCGTATCCGTATACGGTAAAATGATCAAGTTTTCTTTTTTTCATGTGCATATAGTGCCAGATGCCAGCCTCTTCGTGCTTCAGGAAGGAAGTTTCCTCACTCCTGGGATCATCATTCCCCGGGATAAGAAACACCTCAGGATAGTCACTCCCAAGCTGCCGTTTCAACGCCTGGAAAGAAGGTGCCAGGAAACCGTTCACAAAATCCACAGGGTGGGCTTTTTTACCGGCCCTGTATTGAAGGGATGCAGGCAGCAGGTCACCCCCGAGAAATACGGCCCGGGGCCGTCTGCTGCCGATCTGAGCGAAAAGTTTTTCATAACGGGAAACGTAGCCATGCAAATCAGAGACAAAAAAATACAGGTCATTCATTGTTCCTCGCATTTCCTTAACAATCTTGCCGGATTATCAACCGATTCAAGCATGGCCGCAAACGGTGACCCGTTTTCAATATCTGCATCAGTAATAATATGCAGGTCGATCAGGCTGTCTTTAACCAAAAACCCCGTTTTTGCCTCATTGATCACCGACAGGCCGTGCCCGCTCCCGTCGCACCAGGCCGCAAGCAATTCCTGCCTGTACTTGTCATCCACACAATGCGCCAGCAGATCAATGTCTGAACAAGGCCCGGCCTGGCCGGTCTTTACACTGCCGATCAGGTAAAGTGCCTTTATACCGAATCTGGCCATGTCCATCCGCCGGACAATGGCCTCAATCGCATCGTTACGCCACCTCCAGTGTGACTGCTGATCATCCCGGGTCATATACAAAAATAAAAAAAAGCCCCGACATGGGCCGGGGCTTAATTCATCAGCAATCCTGATAGAATATTATGGATAATAGATCGGTCCTTCAATACCCAGTGGGATATTCAGCATCAACCAGGCAATGAACATGGGGATCCTTACGATCATAAATGCGATCGCATAAGGCAGCATCACCGAAATGATCGTACCAATACCAATGTTCTTTGCGTATTTCTGTGCAAAAACGATCACGAGGGGAAAATACGGCAGCAGTGGAGTCAGGATATTGGAGTAGGAATCACCGATCCTGTAGGCAGCCTGGGTTGTTTCCGGGGAGAACCCCATCAGCATCAGCATGGGCACAAAAATGGGAGCCAGAATAGCCCACTTGGCTGAGGCACTTCCGATAATCAGGTTAATGAAGGAAGACACCAGGATGAAAGCAACCAGCAGGGGGATCCCTGTAAATCCGATACTCTGGAGCCCGGAAGCACCTGATATCGCCATAATGGATCCAAGGTTCGACCAGATAAAGAACTGTACCAGGTGAGCCGCCACAAAGGCCAGGACAATATATCCGCCCATGGTGCCCATGGCTTCTGAGGTCATTTTTGAAATATCCTTGTCGCCCTTGATGGTCCCGGCTTTTACACCGTATACCAGGCCGGCCAGGAAGAACAGGATAAACATCAGCGGCACGATGGAATCATAAAAGGGGTTCAGGCTGCCATCTTCAGCGCGCAATACGCCGTTTGAGGGAATGATGGCCGCTGCGATCAGTGCAAGAATTGCCATTACTGTCCATCCTGCCCACTTAAGTCCTTTCTTCTCAGGGGAGGTAAACTCGCTGTTGTATTCCTCATCGTCAGTTCCCTCATAGGCACCAAGGCGGGGCACAATAATCTTTTCCGTCACCCACATACCTGCCAGACCTACCAGGGGTACTGAAGCAGCCATCAGGTAGTAATTGGAAAGCGGGTTTACCGTATATGCCGGGTCCATAATGGTGGCAGCTGATTGGGTAAATGCCGCAATCATCGGGTCAAGCCCTGTGGGCAGGAAGTTGGCACCAAAACCACCGGACACTCCGGCAAATGCAGCGGCAAGACCTGCCAGCGGATGCCTCCCCATCCCTTTAAATATTGCCGCCCCGAGGGGGATCAGTACCACATATCCTGCATCAGCAGCCACGGAGCTTACCATACCTGCAACAACGATAGAGAAAGTGATCAGCCTGTTGGGAACCTTGGCCACAAAAACACGCAGGGCAATGGCAATCAAGCCGCTTCGCTCGGCAACACCAATACCCAGCATCACCACCAGAACCAGCCCGAGGGGGGGGAAAGTGGCAAACACCTCCACCATGGAGGTCATAATCTTCTGAATGCCCTCAGCATTCAACAGGTTAACCGCTTCTATGGGCTCTTCCACGTCAGGGGAAGGGTGTTCCGCACTCAGCCCCAATGTACCAAAAACCAAAGAGAGAATCAGGACCACCCCGATCAGGATGGCAAACAAGGTAACAGGCTGGGGCAGCTTATTCCCCACGACCTCAATCTTGTTCAGGATACGCTGCATCCTGGTGTCAGGCACCTTTTCGCCCGGCTCCTTACCGTTCTCCTGGTCGCCCTCATGAAAGTCCTTTTCTGTTGTCATAAGTTAAGTTGGATTAGATTAGTGCAATTATTCAGAAAGTCCAAAGGGGCCAAAATTAATGTATTCCTTTAAAACACAAAAATTAATCACAAAAAAACAGGAAAAGAATGCCGGTCAGCGTATGATTGTTACCGAGCCTTCAGCATGACGGGTTTCACCCATCCGGGAATACCTCAGCACGTAAAAATAAACCCCATCGGGCACATTGCTTCCATCCCACCAGTTATTATAGTAATCATGATGTTCAAAGACCTTTTTACCCCAACGGTTGTAAATCACGATCTGTGCATCGGGATAATGCTCCAGGTTGAGGATCTCGAATTCATCATTGACTCCGTCTGCATTGGGAGTGAACACATTGGGAATGGTCAGGTCACAGTTTTGCTCGCTGACGGTTTTATCAATAAAGCCCACGCAGCCGCTGATGGTATCTTCTATCATCACCGTATAGGTGCCCGGATTTTTAACCATCAGTGTATCGTAGGTACGGCCCGGCATGTCCTGCCCGCCAACCTGCCACTGGTATAACCAGTCGTGACCGTCATTGTTGAGCGGATGTACTGTCAATAAGGTTGAATCTCCTTCACAAATGGGGATTTCGAGCTCCGACACGATTTCTGCCTCCGGCAACGGCAATACAGTTACGGTCACCGTGGTATCATAGGTGCAGCCAAAGTTATCTGTCACCTCAAGCAAGAAGTGGTGGTCTCCCCTTTCCGATACCGATACCCCGGCCGGATTCCCCTGCACCGGGGAGCCATTCTGATACCACTGATAATCCACAATTTCGGGCGTAAAGATCAGGGAGTCCGGATAAAATGCCTCATCAAAGAAAAGGCTCCAGCCAAAAACATGCCCGGTTTCTCCTTCTGTTCCGTCTTCCACCCGCATGGTCCAGGTACCTTTCAGAGAGCTGCCGGCAAGGTTGTTAAGGCTCTCATCGGGGGTATATGTGCCGGAGGGCAGATGTGCGGCGTTGAAATAATAGTTGCCGGCATTGTCTGAATATTCATGGTATTGCGGGCTGGTTTCGTCCATCCTTCCATACTGCGGTGCAGGCGAAAAACAATACTGATAACCACTGCCCGGTACATCATCTTCCCACACCACCGGCTCTCCGAAATTGGCAGTCACCCCGCCATACCCTTTCAGTTCGATGACAGTTCCACCGGGTGATTCCAGTTCAATACGAAGCTGTGACTGATCCACGTGCTCAATATTTACACAAATGCGGTCAAAATCATCGGCTGACAATACCTCCATCCCCTCACTGAACACATCGAAGTCCAGGCTGGATTCGTATACATCGCCGCCAGCTACAAAGACCGGGGGATCTTCCTGAATAATGGTCGGGAAACCGGTCCAAACTGTGGGATGGGCAATCCCGTAGAGGGTAAACATTTCACCGGCACAGACGGTATCCGCAGAAATAGTGGTTCCCGTGAAAGTGGGATATGTTCCCACTGTCAATACTTCGATGGCATTTGCCACACATCCCGTTTCTTCATCCGTCACTGTCAGCCTGATGGCATAGGCCCCGGGGTCACTGAATGTATGACTGATCTCCTCCCCGCGATACTCCCGTTCCCCGATGTTCCACACATAAGAGAAATTATCCGGATCGTAATCCACTTCATCCGACATATAAGTTGCTGTAGCCGAAAATGATATTTCTCCGACAGATTCCGGACAATGCATCAATCCGTCAGGGGCCTCGATCGATGCCACAAAAGAATCACAATCCGCTTCTGCTTCACCGGATGCATCCCATCCCGGATGTTTCTCAATAAGCCGGGATTTCCGGGCATCATTACCGGCAAAAATACTTTCTGTACCAACCATTGCAAAAACCATCAACAATGGCAGCAAACAGCGACTAAGAGCATGCTTCATAGGAACGGGGTCTTTGGTATCGGGATTACTCCACTTAACTATACGACAAAGCAGGGGATTTATTTTGGTCAAATGCCGGAAGGTCAAAAATAAATAAAATCCGGGATGTGTATGGGAGGTATTTGAAAACCCTCTCTAAAATAGTCATAGTTACCGATTTTCGTTGTATTTTTGCAGGCTATGAAAAACATCAGAAACTTTTCCATTATTGCCCACATCGACCATGGGAAAAGCACGCTTGCCGACCGCCTGCTGCAAATGACCCATACGATCACTGCCCGTGATTTCAAAGACCAGATGCTGGACAATATGGACCTGGAAAGGGAACGCGGCATCACCATAAAAAGCCATGCAATTCAGATGGATCACGAATACAATGGGGAGAAGTATGTATTAAACCTCATTGATACACCCGGACACGTGGATTTCAGCTATGAAGTTTCCCGCTCCATTAAATCATGCGAAGGCGCATTGCTCATCGTGGATGCCTCTCAGGGCATAGAAGCACAGACCATCTCAAACCTGTACCTTGCCCTCGAACATGACCTGGTGATCATCCCGGTGCTGAACAAAATGGACCTGCCCGGGGCCATGCCGGATGAAGTTTCTGAACAGATCGTTGACCTGATCGGGTGTGATACGGATGAAATCATCAGGGCGAGCGGTAAAACCGGTGAAGGCGTGGAGGATATACTGCACGCCATCATAGAGCGGATCCCCGCCCCAACGGGAAATCCGGAAGCTCCCCTTAAAGCCATCATTTTTGATTCCGTGTACAACCCATTTCGCGGTGTGGTGGCCTATTTCAGGGTATATGAAGGGAGGATCCGGCAGGGAGAGCATGTTTATTTCATGCATACCGGCAAACAATATCACGCCGATGAGGTGGGTATTCTGAAGATCACCCAGCAAAAAAAACAATCCATTTCGGCGGGGGATGTAGGCTACATTATTTCCGGGATCAAAGACGCCCGCGAGGTGAAAGTGGGTGACACCATCACACATGTGGCCCGGCCCACCCAGGAGGCTGTCAGGGGCTTTGAAAATGTAAAGCCCATGGTATTTGCAGGAATCTATCCTGTGGATACCGATGAATTTGAAGAGTTGCGTGCAGCCATGGAGAAGCTTCAGCTGAATGATGCCTCCCTCACCTATGAGCCGGAATCTTCCGCAGCACTCGGGTTTGGTTTCCGTTGCGGCTTCCTGGGGATGTTGCATATGGAGATCGTCCAGGAAAGACTGGAGCGGGAATTTGAGATGACGGTGATCACCACAGTTCCCAACGTATCTTATCACGCCTATAACAAGGACGGAGAGAGTAAGGTCGTCAACAACCCGTCCGAAATGCCTGGCCCCAACGAGCTGGACCACATAGAGGAGCCGTTTATCAGAGCACAGATCATCACCAAATCTGAGTATATCGGACCGGTCATGTCGCTTTGCCTTGATAAAAGAGGCGTGGTCAAAAACCAGGTTTACCTCACCACCGACAGGGTCGAACTGACCTTTGAAATGCCGCTGGCTGAAATTGTATTCGATTTCTACGACCGGTTGAAAACCATCTCCAGGGGGTACGCCTCCTTTGATTACTATCCCATCGGATACCATCCTTCCAGCCTGGTGAAACTCGACATCCTGCTTAACGGTGATCATGTGGATGCATTGTCCGCATTGATCCACCGTGATAACGCCTACGAATTTGGCAAGCGGATTTGCAGCAAGCTGCGGGAACTGATTCCCCGCCAGCAATTTGACATTGCCATACAAGCGGGCATCGGTGCCAAGATCATTGCCAGGGAAACGGTAAAAGCTCTCAGGAAGGACGTTACAGCCAAATGTTACGGAGGTGACATCACCCGAAAGCGAAAACTGCTTGAGAAGCAGAAGAAGGGAAAGAGACGCATGCGCCAGGTAGGGAATGTGGAAGTTCCGCAGCAAGCCTTTATGGCCGTGCTAAAGCTAAACGACTAGGCCCATCCCCGGCAGACCAGCCAGAACCAGGCGCTCAGGCCGGCAACTAGACGCCCAGCCCTGCAACCACCATGGTGATCTCCCCTTTAATGGCACTTCGCGCTGAGAATATTTCCACAAGCTCATCCAGGCTGCCACGCACATGTTCTTCATGCATTTTGCTGATCTCCCGGGATACACAGGCCTGACGATCCCCGCCAAAAGAACCGGAAAAAGCGGACAAGGTCTTCAGAAGCCGGTGGGGTGATTCATAAAACACCATGGTACGGGATTCCTTCGCCAGGGATTCCAGGCGTGACTTCCTTCCCTTTTTTACAGGCAGAAACCCCTCAAAACAGAACCGCTCACAGGGAAGCCCGCTGGCCACCAGGGCAGGCACAAAGGCAGTGGGCCCCGGCAAACATTCCACCTCAAACCCCTCGCGGATACATTCACGGATCAGCAGGAAGCCGGGATCAGAGATTCCGGGCATACCGGCATCACTTGCAAGGGCAAGGGTATTCCCAGCCTTCAGTTTACCCAGCAGTGCAGGCAATGACCTGTGTTCATTGTGCTGATGATGGGGAATCATTTTCACGGAAATATCATACCGTTGCAACAGCCGGCCGGTAACCCTGGTATCTTCCGTGAGCAGAAAATCTGCCTCACCGAGTATACGGACAGCCCGGTATGTCATATCTTCCAGGTTCCCCACCGGAGTAGGCACAACAAACAGTTTCGACATGCAGATAACGGTTATTATTTGCTTATATGACGGCGATGAACCAGGTCGGCCAGCTTCTCTATCGTGGTGGCCGAACGATTCGCATCCCAGGAATGAACCATGCTTAGTTCGTTGAGGTATTCAAACGCCGCTTTGGCATCGTCCATTTCATTTAAACGGGAGATCGCCTCATTGTAGGCCTGAATGTTCCCCTTAAATAACTCATTGATAAACAAAAATTTCTCGTTCACGCCAATGGCCTCCTTCAGACTGGCAATGGGGTTCTGCTGCATGCGGGTTCCGATGCTTTTGTCCTCTTTCTGGTTGGATATCCGCTGATGTACGGATTTATCTTCCTCCATATACTGGTCGCCAATGGTCCGCCCGGCATATTCCGATAACAGGTCGATCACCGCTTTATTGTCACCGGGCCGGGGATTTCCGGGCCCGGGATCCGACTGCTTTCCTGCCGGATTTCCTTCAGGCCGCTTCACTGGCCTGGATACAGCCTCCTCCGGTTTGGTCACCGGCTTCTCCGGTTTGGCCGCAGGTTTTTCTATGGGATGCTCTTCTGCTGGTTTGGATACAGGCTCCGTCGATTTGGCCGCAGGTTCATCAGGTTTGGTTACAGGCTCCTCTGGTTTGGGCAGAGGCGCTTCCTCCTCTTTTTCAGGGGAGGGGCCTTCGGTATAAGAAACATCCGAAACCGGGGTCGCGGCGGCAGGTTGTTTTGAAACTTCTTCCCGGCGGCCGGATTTTGCCCCGTTGGCATTTTTCAGCAACTCAAAGTGACGGTACAAGCTGCGAAGGTCGTCTTTAACCAGGTCAATATCCAGGGAAAGGTCCTGTTTTTCGGGATGGCGGTGATTGATGTAGTTGGCCCTTTCCACAACTTCTTCCAACAGGCGTACAATGTTATCTCTCAAATCAGTATTCCTCATAAAACGGTTGGTTTTTCAATGAATCTTTACCCGGTTACAAAACGTTGTAAAGTTATTGATTATTTTTGTGTTCGTGTGTGAAATTCACGTTCGAACCAATTTGGCATAGAAAGAAAAAACCATCCGGATGTTTCTTGAAAATGATGTTGACCGGTCGCGAAGCCGGGGCTGGATAGAGGTGATCTGCGGCAGCATGTTCTCGGGCAAAACCGAAGAACTGATCCGGAGGCTGAAACGGGCGCGTATTGCAAAGCTCAGGGTGGAGATATTCAAACCCGGAGTGGATGTCAGGTATGATGAGGAAAAAGTTGTCTCCCATGATGCCAGTGAAATTGTATCCACCCCGGTACCGGCATCCAGTAATATATTGCTGATGGCAGGCGAAGTGGATGTGGTCGGGATTGATGAGGCCCAGTTTTTCGACCCGGAGCTGCCGAATGTGTGCAACCAGTTGGCCAATATGGGCATCAGAGTCATTGTGGCGGGGCTTGACATGGATTTCAAAGGCAAGCCTTTCGGCCCCATGCCTGCGTTGCTGGCTACAGCCGAATACATTACCAAAGTACATGCGATTTGTGTAAAATGCGGAAGTCTTGCCCAGTATTCCCACAGGACCACCCCCAACGAAGACCTGGTCATGCTGGGGGAAACCGACTCATACGAACCGCTGTGCAGAGCTTGTTTTCACAGGCCAGCATAAATGTATCGGAAAACAGTTTGGGTTAAAGCAGGCACGAAACTTTACAACCGTTTCTTCAATGCTTTTCCTGCCTCTTCAAAACCGGGCTTTTCAAGCAGGGCAAACATGTTTCGCTTATACGCTTCCACACCGGGCTGATCAAAGGGATTCACCCCAAGCATATACCCACTGAGCGCACAGGCCATTTCATAAAAATAGATCAGTTCACCCAGGCCGGCCGCATT
>SKUN01000035.1 GCA_007129945.1 Bacteroidales bacterium | reverse complement strand
GTGCGACCTGCCCGCCTGAAAAATCCTCATAGCACAGTACGATCAGGATACCGGAGGGGTCCTGTCCTGCTATTTCACGGGCGTGCGACAGCAGCAGCAGGTGATGGTCGAGCAGGCCGTCAAAACCGGAAAAAACGGTGACACTGAAACCCTTGCTTCCGGCAAGTTGCTCCTCTGTGACAGGTACGGCCAGCTGTTTCGAATCCATAATGTTATTGGTTGGCATACAATCTAGCGGGGTTATAAATCGTTGACCTGGAGGTAAAGTTATAAAAATTAATGGGCTTCTGCTCACACATTTGTTTTAAAAATTTGTACATTCGATATCGGAATCACAGCGAAGGGTGTTCTGTCTGAATAAAGATATGGCCTGCTTGTCGCAAATTTACGGATGTGTATTGAGCGCCCATTCTGTGATCAATTTCAATTCTCTGAGTCATAATAAGCAAGCTGATATGGAAAATAAGTCATCCGGACATGGAAAAGTGTCCCAGGTGATCGGTCCGGTGGTGGATGTAGCGTTCGAGGGAGATAAGAACCTCCCTGGCATTTATGAGGCGCTGGAGGTGGTTGCGGAAAACGGCCGTAAGGTGGTGCTGGAGTGTCAGCAGCACCTAGGAGAGGATACCGTCCGGACCATTGCCATGCACCCTACCGATGGTCTGGCGCGTGGTGTTGAGGTGAAGCGAACCCACGGTCCGATTACCATGCCTGCCGGTGAAGAAGTAAGAGGTCGTTTATTCAATGTAACCGGTGAGGCCATTGACGGACTGGGTCCGGTGGAAACCGAAAAACGCTACGATATACACAGCGACCCTCCCGACTATAAGGATCTGAAAACCGGCGATGAGGTAATGTTAACGGGCATTAAGGTGATTGACCTGTTAATGCCCTATCCCAAGGGAGGAAAGATTGGCCTCTTTGGCGGTGCCGGTGTGGGGAAGACCATCCTGATCATGGAACTGATCCATAATATTGCCCGCAAATACAAGGGGAGGAGTGTGTTTGCCGGTGTGGGGGAACGGACCCGGGAGGGGAATGACCTGCTTCGTGAAATGATTGAATCGGGGGTGATTGATTATGGGGATGCGTTCCGGAAATCGATGAAGGAGGGCAAATGGGATTTGTCGTTGGTTGACCGTGAGGCGCTGGCCAATTCTCAGGCAACGCTGGTGTTCGGTCAGATGAATGAACCTCCCGGTGCCCGTGCCAGGGTTGCGTTGTCGGGCCTGGCTATGGCAGAGTATTTTCGAGACGGGGAAGGAGAGGAAAAAGGAAACGACATCCTGTTTTTTATTGACAATATTTTCCGTTTTACCCAGGCGGGGTCGGAGGTATCGGCTTTGCTGGGGCGGATGCCTTCGGCTGTGGGTTATCAGCCGACGCTGGCTACGGAGATGGGGTTGCTGCAGGAGCGTATCACTTCCACCAGGCGGGGGTCGATTACCTCGGTGCAGGCCATTTATGTGCCGGCCGATGACCTGACCGACCCGGCGCCGGCAACTACCTTTACACACCTGGATGCCACCACGGTGCTGAGCCGGAAAATTTTTGAACTGGGGATCTACCCTTCGGTGGATCCTCTTGACTCTGCTTCAAGGTTGCTGTCGCCTCATATAGTGGGTGAGGAGCATTACCGGGTAGCCCGGGATGTAAAAAGTATTCTGCAGCGCTATAAGGATCTTCAGGATATTATTGCCATTCTGGGAATTGATGAACTTTCTGAAGAAGATCAGACGGTGGTTAAGCGCGCCCGGAGGGTACAGCGGTTTCTCAGCCAGCCGTTTTTTGTGGCTGAGCAGTATACGGGTATTCCGGGGCAGTTTGTGTCGCTGGAGGAAACCATAGAAGGGTTTTCGGAGATCCTGAGTGGAGAAATGGACGATTACCCTGAAAGCGCCTTTAACCTGGCCGGGAATATTCAGGAAGTCAAAGAAAAGACGGAGAATAACAACCATAGCCCTGCGGACCATGTTTCTTGAGGTGATCAGCCCGGAAAAGATCCTCTATAAAGGGGAGGTGGGACTGGTACAGATGCCGGGCTCGATGGGCTCCTTTGAGGTGTTGGAAAACCATGCTCACCTTGTGGCATTACTGGATGCAGGCCGGACCAAGATTATCGACGAACTCAGAAACACCATTTTCCTGACACTTTCTGCGGCTGTCGTTCATGTGAAGGATAATCACATCACCATCCTGACTGAGCAATGAATCCACCGGGAGGCGGGCTTCTTTCTGTGCTGAACGGAAAGTAAACGCCAAAGCAAGCCTGATTTTTTTTATCTTTACGGAAAAAACATAAATGTTGCAAAAACGGTGGGTGCAAAAGAATGACGAGAATGAAGAACTCGTTCAAGACCTTGCCACCACACTGAAGATAGACCCTGCGCTTGCCCGGCTGCTGGTTCAGCGAGGCATCTCCAATTTTGGAGAAGCGCGTGACTTTTTCCGGCCTTCGTTCGATAAGCTCCACGATCCTTTTCTTTTGAAAGATATGGATGTGGCTATAGCTCGTATTGAAGAGGCCCTGGAAAAAGATGAGCGTATTTTGGTCTACGGCGATTATGATGTGGACGGAACCACTGCCGTTGCCTTGGTTTACGGCTTCCTCAGAGAATTCTACTCCAACCTCGATTATTATATTCCTGACCGCTACAAAGAGGGTTACGGAATATCCAGGCAGAGCATTGATTATGCCAGGGAAACCGGGGTGGGGTTGATCATTTCGCTGGATTGCGGAATCAAGGCACACAACCAGATTGGTTATGCCATTGATCACGGGATCGATTTCATTGTGGTGGATCATCACCGCCCCGGCGACGAGCCTTTGCGGGCCACAGCCGTGGTGGATCCAAAGCAGCCTGACTGTCCCTATCCCTTCAAGGAACTGTCCGGGTGTGGGCTGGGCTTTAAACTGGCGCAGGCCTATTACCAGAAAAATGACCTTCCTTTCAGTCGTCTGAAAAAATTTCTGGATCTCGTGGTGGTAAGTATTGCCGCCGATGTGGTTCCCATTACCGGTGAGAACCGGGTACTGGC
>SKUN01000042.1 GCA_007129945.1 Bacteroidales bacterium | reverse complement strand
TTTTTCCCGAAACGGGTCATGAAGCTGATGGTGAGCAGGTCGAGGAACCCATTCATAAACCGCTCCAGTCCGTATTTGGTTGAGCCGTATTTCCTGGCCTGGTGCTTTACCACTTTTTCACCGATACGCTCAAAACCTGCCTGTTTGGCAAGTACAGGAATGTAGCGGTGCATCTCACCATATACTTCTATTGACTGAACCACTTTGCGGTCGTAAGCTTTGAGCCCGCAATTAAAATCATGCAGACGGATACCAGACATCAACCGGGTGGTGCGATTGAACAGCCTGGTAGGAATGGTTTTTGAAAGCGGATCTTTCCGGTTTTTCTTCCAGCCACTTACCAGGTCATACCCTTCCTTCGCAATCATACGGTACAATTCAGGAATTTCCTCAGGGCTGTCCTGCAAGTCGGCATCCATGGTAATCACCACATCCCCTTTTGCATGACGAAAACCCACATTCAGTGCGGCTGCCTTGCCATGATTTCTGCGAAACCGGATGCCTTGCACCACCGGACCGGACTCCGAGAGTTTCCGGATTATTTCCCAGGAATTGTCCCTGCTGCCATCATCAATCAGCAAGACCTCGTAAGAGAGGGCATTGGCCTTCATGACACGGCCTATCCAGTCAACCAGTTCCGAGAGAGATTCCTCCTCATTATACAGGGGTATAACCACGGAAATATCCATAAACAAAGGTATTAGCGGAGATCAACCATTTAAAGTAAACAAATGTACGTATTTTTTCCTTACCTGTATGGAAGTGCTCAAGTTGAGCAAAACCCCATGGTGACGTTAACAGGCCGGAGTTTGTGGTTCTGTGCGAAACTGCTCAATTGAGCAAAACCCCATATGTTTTATTCCGGGGCGCAGATTGCACCGCTGGGGAAAAGTATACCTTTGCAAAAAAATGAACTTTAAGGAATGCGGGATTTAAGTCAGGGACCGGTTACCCGTCAGATATTTGTTTTTGCCTTGCCGATGCTGGTGGGAAACATTTTTCAGCAGCTATATACCATTGTGGATACCATCATCATCGGGCAATACATCGGCACCGATGCCGTGGCTGCAGCAGGCGCTTCATTTCCCGTAATTTTCGTGCTTGTGAGCCTGGTAATCGGCATTACCACAGGCACCAACATCATCATTTCCCAATATTACGGAGCAAAAAATTATGAGGCGATCAAACGGGCGATAGACACCGCCTTTGTGTTCCTGTTTTTTGCCTCCATTGCGCTGACCACACTCGGGCTTATTTTTATTGAGGACATCTGGCGACTAATCGGCCTTCCTGCTCACCTTGTTCCTGACGCCACCAATTATTTCAGCGTATATGCCGCCGGGATCATCCTGATGTTCGGCTATAACGCCACCAGTGCGATATTGAGGGGACTGGGAGACTCACGCACCCCGCTTTATTTCCTGATCATATCCACCATGCTGAATATCGGTTTCGATCTGCTGTTTGTACTGGTCTTCGACTGGGGAATCGGCGGGGTGGCATTTGCCACGGTACTGGCCCAGGGCATCGCCTTCGGCCTGTCGGTCATCTACCTGAACCGCTTTCACACACTGATTCGGTTCACGTTAACGGGCCTGACCTTTGACTGGGATATCTTCAGAAAGAGCCTGCGGATCGGTATCCCCACGGGCGTACAAACCACCTTTGTGTCGCTGGGAATGCTTGCCCTGATCAGCATCGTGAACCGTTTTGGCACCAATACCATCGCCGCTTACACCATTGCCTGGCGCATTGACGGCTTTGCCGCCATGCCAGCCATGAATTTCGCCATGGCCTTCACCACATTTGTTGGTCAGAACCTGGGCGCCGACCGGGCGGAGCGTGTCAGGGAAGGCCTGATCTCCACCCTGAAAATGACAACCAGCGTCTCCCTGACCATGACAGCCGTCGCCTGGATCTTCGGCCGGCAGCTGATGGCAGTATTCACGAGCGATCCCGAGGTAATCGATATCGGCTATTCCTACCTGGTGATTGTCAGCTCATTCTACGTGGTTTTTTCCGCCATGTTCGTCATCAACGGGGTAATGCGCGGTGCAGGCGACACCATTATTCCCATGTTTATTACACTGATCTCACTATGGCTGCTGCGCATTCCCGCTGCCCATTTTTTATCCGGTCAGTTCGGTGCGGAAGGCATTTGGTGGGGAATACCTGTGGCCTGGGTTTTCGGGCTGATCGCCGCTTATACCTATTACCGCACCGGCAGGTGGAAACAGAAAGTGGTCGTCAAAAAACAGATCTGACGCGTGGATTCAGGACTCCCCCCGCTCACCCACAAAATATTGCTCCTTATGTTTGAACAATACATTGAACGTGGTCAGTGACCCATAGATCCGGGTAATGTACTGCTGGAGGTTGACCTTTTCTTCTTCGCTGAGCTTTTCGTTCCCGTTGATGCGTTGCTCCAGGACCCTCAGGCGGTCGCGGACCAGCACGATCTTCTTGAAAAACATGTCAATGGGAATTTCCTTGGGTTTAAGTTCGGCCGACCCCGGCTTCAGAATCAGCATCCCCTTTTTCCAGCGGTCACCCAATTCAACCAGCTCAGGGAAGTCGGCATACCGCCTCAGCACACTGGAAAATACTTTTTCCAGGTCTGCCAGGCTGATCTGTCCGCCACCACCACCTTCGGCGGATTCGGCGTGGGAATCCTCAATCAGCTTCAAATCAAGATAACTGTTGGCAATCTCCTTGTCTCCTTTATGGAGAAAGAACACCCGGGTGGTGGTCAGGGTCTTTTTGGTGACAATTCCTTCACCGAATTTGGGGTGCTCCACTTTGGCACCTATGGCAAAATCAACTTGTTCCATTGGGTTACATCAATAAGTTAAACAACAAAGCTAAATTAAGCAATTCGCGCAAAACCAGCCGGACAAGCAAACGATATTGTTATCTTTGTGAAAACAAAATTGGATTATCATGTCAACAACAACCATCATTCTTATTGCGCTGGCCGTTGTGCTGGTATTGTTCTTCATCAGCATGTACAACCGCCTGATCAGGCTCAGAAACCAGGTAAAGAATGCCTGGTCGCAGATCGACGTCCAGCT
>SKUN01000162.1 GCA_007129945.1 Bacteroidales bacterium | reverse complement strand
GCCAATAAACAGTTTCTGGCTGACCGGTACATAACGGGTGTTTGCCCTCATTGTGATTATGAACGGGCCTATGGCGACCAGTGTGAAAATTGCGGGACTTCGCTGAGCCCGAATGAGCTCGGGAATCCCCGCTCTATGCTCAGTGGCAATAAACCGGTGATGAAAAAGACCAGGCACTGGTACCTGCCGCTTGATCAATATGAACCCATGCTTCGGGAGTGGATCCTGGAATCTCACAAGGAAGACTGGAAGCCAAACGTTTACGGCCAATGTAAGTCATGGATCGACCAGGGTCTGCAGCCCAGGGCGGTAACGCGTGACCTCGACTGGGGAGTGAAGCTGCCCATTGAGGGGACCGAAGGGAAGGTGTTGTACGTCTGGTTTGATGCCCCCATTGGCTATATCTCCGCGACCCGTGAGTGGGGTGAAACACATGGGAAGGACTGGGAGAAGTACTGGAAGTCACCTGACAGCAAACTGGTTCATTTTATCGGGAAAGACAACATCGTGTTCCATTGTATCATATTCCCGGTGATGCTTAATGCCGAGGGGTCTTATGTGATGCCGGACAACGTGCCTGCCAATGAGTTTCTGAACCTGGAGGGGGACAAAATTTCCACTTCCCGGAACTGGGCGGTATGGTTGCATGAGTACCTGGAAGAGTTTCCCGGAAAAGAAGATGTGTTGCGCTATGTGCTTACCGCTGCCGCCCCGGAGACCAAAGACAATGATTTTACCTGGAAAGATTTTCAGGCACGCAATAACAATGAGCTGCTGGCCATATTCGGAAACTTTGTGAACCGTACGCTGGTACTGACCCACAAATACTTTGATGGTCAGGTTCCCGAAGCCGGAGCGTTGTCACCTGCTGACAGGGAAGCACTGGAGCAATTGCTTGCTTTCCCCGATACCATCGGTCAAAGCCTTGACAACTACCGTTTCAGGGAAGCCCTGGCCGGGCTGATTGGCCTGGCGCGTTTGGGGAACCGCTATCTTACTGAAGCCGAACCCTGGAAGGTTTTTAAAAATGATCCCGAACGGGTGAAAACCGTCCTGAATATTTGCCTGCAGTTTTGCGGAAGCCTGGCGGTGTTGTCAGAGCCATTTCTGCCGCATACCGCTCAGAAGCTTTGCAGTATGCTAAATATCAGCAATCTGACATGGAGAGATGGTGGCCGTCCGGATCTCATGCCGGATAAGCATTCCATCAATAAAGTGGAACTGTTGTTTGAAAAAGTGGAGGATCTGCAGGTACATGAGCAAGTGAATAAGCTTTATCAGGCCAAAATGGACAACCAGGATGAAACGGAAATGTCTCCGCTCAAGGAGATGGTGTCTTTTGAGGATTTTGCCAAAATGGATATCCGTACAGGAACCATACTCTCCGCGGAAAGAGTACCCAAAACAAAAAAACTCCTGAAGGTAACGGTGGATATCGGGCTGGAAGAACGCACGGCTGTGGCTGGTATTGCCCATGTCTTTCATCCGGATGAGATCATTGGCCGGAGCGTACTTTTTATGGCCAACCTAAAGCCTAAAAAGATCAAGGGGATTGAGTCACATGGGATGCTGCTGATGGGGCAGACCAAAGACGGTGAGATGACTTTCGTACAGCCGGATAAGGATATTGAGAACGGCAGCGTGATCGGGTAGTCCTGCATTTTGCCTTTTTAGCCAAAAAAAACGAGCCGATAATCCTTTTTTGGCATTCTTTGTTTGTAAAAATCATTCAAAGTGCCTATCTTTGTGGCTTAAAAAAAGGCCCCGTAGTTCAACGGATAGAATAGAAGTTTCCTAAACTTTAGATACAGGTTCGATTCCTGTCGGGGCTACGAACTGATTTAGTCACAGACTGCGTTGTTTTTGCCTCCCGACTACCGGGCAAAAACAATGCGGCATTATTCAGCGTAGTCATGAACAGAAAAGAAGACAGGCCAAGTAAGATCTCTTATGAGCGTCATCTGAATCAGCTTGGTATTCCGGAAGACCAAAAAAAATCCACTGGTGGCCGAATCCCTGATTATGTTAAATACGGGACCTGGCTTCGGGTGAATGATCCGGAATTTTTTGAGAAAACTTACCAGGAGTGGAAAGCAAAAGTCCGTGCCCAGGAATCCAATCAGTAAAATCCCCGGGTTTTTCAATGCTTTCGTTCTCTCCGCGATTCTCCCTTACGCCATTTAAGAATTTTTGAAATTGGTGGCTTTGGCGGTATTTGTCGTTTTTTCTTCGCAAATTTGTACGGCATAAACCGATGAAGCGTGAACCCTCTTAAGCGTCTGGCCGGGCAAACGGCCATATACGGAGTCAGCAGCATCGTAGGCAGGGTGATCAACTTCCTCCTGGTGCCCCTTTATACACGGGTTTTTATTCCCGGTGAATACGGGGTGGTTACGGAGATGTACACCTACGTGGCCTTTTTGCTCATTGTGCTTACCTATGGAATGGAAACGGCCTTTTTCCGTTTTTCGGAATCCAGCCCTGACAAACGAAATGCCATTTTCAGCACTTCCCTGCTGTCCGTGCTCGCCACCTCCACCGTTTTTATCCTGTTGGTAGTCTTGTTTCGCAATCCCCTGGCAGAGGTGATGCGCTATCCTGATAATGTGGAATACATTGTGCTGCTGGGAATGATTGTCGGGCTGGATGCTTTGGCAGCCATTCCGTTTGCCAGGCTTCGTGCGGCCAACAGGCCGTGGAAGTTCGCACTGGTGAAACTCACGGGGATTGCGATCAATATCGGCCTGGTTCTCATTTTTCTGTTATTATTTCCCTGGATTTTGCGGCATGGCCCTGAATTCATGCGCCCTTTGGTGAATCTCGTTTACGATCCCGACATCGGGGTGGGTTATGTCTTTAT
Organism: Bacteroidales bacterium; assembly: GCA_007129945.1. Taxonomy (GTDB): domain Bacteria; phylum Bacteroidota; class Bacteroidia; order Bacteroidales; family UBA7960; genus PUPG01. The sequence continues at coordinate 243 of SKUN01000162.1, read as the reverse complement.
TGCCAACCTGGTGGCAACGGTTTCCACTGTGTTGCTGCTGATGCCTGTGATGCGGTCGGTACAACCTGTCTTTGACAGCCTGCTTTGGCGGAAAATGCTGCTCTATGCGTTGCCGCTGCTTGTGGCGGGGTTAGCCGGGTGGGTCAACGAGGCCCTGGACAAGTTGCTGCTGAAGTATATTCTTCCGGAGAATATTGCCATGGCCCAGGTGGGAATTTACGGGGCAGTGTATAAATTATCCAT
>SKUN01000076.1 GCA_007129945.1 Bacteroidales bacterium | reverse complement strand
GTTGTCCGATTCACGAATAAAGTAATCAAACTCTGCTTCTATGCGGTCAAACACGCGGAAATCAAAGCCGATGTTGGTATTGGCATTGGTCTCCCAAACAAGGTCTTTGTTTTCCAGGCGTGTGTACAACGCACCGTGCCTGTCCAGGTTTGGATAGCCAAGGTCATAAAACGCCTGCCATGCATAATAGGAGGGCAGTCCGTCATTCCCCTGCTCCCCGTAGCTGAACTTCAGGCGCAGGTTATCCAGCCAGTCAATGTCCTGCATGAACTCTTCCTGTGTCATTCTCCAGGAAGCACCCAGGGAGAAAAAGTTACCCCAGCGGTTGTCTGCATGGAAACGGGAAGAACCATCACGGCGATAACTGACAGAACCATAGTAGCGGTTGTCATAGTCATAGTTCAACCGGGAAAAATACCCCTCTACGGTGTATTCATGCTGGTAAGAGTTCGATCCTTCCATGGTGGTGGCGATACCGATCTCCGTAATTCCCGGTACGGGATAATTGGAACGTGTGGCAGACGCAAGATTGAATTGCATGCGGTATGCCTCATGTCCGAGCAGAAAGTCGAAGTTATGATCGCCGAAACTTCGGTCATAATTGATCAACTGGTTAAAAGTCATGCTCAGGTTCCGCGTGTACTGCTTTGTTCCTCGTCCGCCCACACCGGCTGCGTCACCAAACTGGGGATTCTGGAATGTGGTGGTGTACTGGCTGTAATAATCCGCACTCAGGTTGGTCTCAAATTGAAGGTTAGGAAGGATATGGAAGCGGGCGAAGGTCCGTCCGCTGACATTCTCCCTCACGTTGGAACGGTCATCCAGTTCAAGGGTTCCGGCCAGGTTGGCATTCCCCATGGTAGGGCGACTGCCCTGCGGACCTACACCTGTTCCATAGTCAAATATCTTTTCCCCGGCTTCATCCAGCATATAAGATCCGTCTTCGTTGCGGACATAAACCGGATAGATCGGGCCGATCCCCCGCGTAAAGTAAAACGGGTTGGTGATCGCAGTTCCTTCGGCAAGCAGGTAATCGCTTTCCGTCATTGAACCGGAGAGGTTGAATCCTGTTTCAAACCACTCTGTGGGTTGGGTATTCACATTGACCCTACCGGAAATACGGTCAAAACCGGAAGTTACGGCAATACCCTGTTCATCAAGGTATCCCAGTGATACATAATAATCACTCATTTCGGTTCCGCCCGACACACTGAACTGGTGCTCATGGCGTACCGCCGTGCGGAATATGTGATCCTTCCAGTCATCACTCCAGAGCAGGTTTGCGTTGGGATTGAAATCTGCCAGCCAGGGATTGTCGGGATTCACCTGAATGAAATCCTCCGCCGGCATATCAAAGGGGTTATACCCGCCCAGGTTACCGATCAGGTTGGCTGCGGCCTCCTGATTGGCCGCTTCCAGATCCATGCCCATCTCAAAATGGCGCATATTCCGGTCGGCCTCCCAGGTGAGCATCATAAAGTCCCTTTCATCCACCTGGGGATAATCAGGCATCGTCCGGTCAATCGCCCCGAAGGATGAACGGAAGTTCATTGACGGGGCAGCATCATCTCCGCGCTTGGTGGTGATCATCACCACGCCGTTTGCGCCTCTTGCACCGTAAAGTGCAGCGGCAGAGGCGTCACGCAAAACAGACATATTCTCAATGTCATTGGGGTTGATGTCGCTCAGGTCCCCGTCAAAAGGTGCCCCGTCGACAACGATCAGCGGTTCACTGGATGCGGAGATAGAACCAAACCCACGAAGACGGATCTGCTGTCCTTCACCAGGCTGGCCGCCACCACTTGTAACCTGAATCCCGGGAGAAGTACCCTCCAGTGCCCGGGAAACATCAGAAACCGCCCTGCGTTCAATGCGATCTGAACCGACCACATCGGCCACACCGGTAAATGATTCCCTGGTGGTTGTGCCATAAGCAACCACCAATACTTCCTCAAGGCCTACGGCATCTGACTCCAGTGCCACGTCAATGACATTCCGTCCTTCAACAGGCACTTCCCGGGTTACCATCCCCACAAAGGAGAAAACCAGGGTGCCGTCTGCAGGCGCAGTAATCTCATAGTTACCATCCATGTCAGTCACCGTACCCACGGTGGTCCCCTGAACCTGTATGGTCACACCCGGCAGGGTTTCACCCTCCGCGGCGTCAGTGACAGTACCCGTAACGGTAATCTGTTGCCCGAAAAGGGCCGAGCCCACGAAAAGCAACATGCCAAATAAAATGAAAACTCGTTTCATGTTGTTGTGTTTTTTTGGTTATTAATTCGATTTTTTTGTTGCTTATTTCCCCACTCTTAACAACAAAATTAAAATGGCTCTCATGGAAAGTCAAACAATGAAATGACAAATACCCTCTTCCGCATTCACTATTAGGGTGCACGGAAATTGATTTATGTTTTTTTAGTCCTTTTTTTGCTTTTATTAACATTTTTGTTAAAAGGACCCAGGGCGTTTTCGGCCTCATCTCCACCTCCTGTTTTTTTTGTATATTGTGAATGAAAAACTGGTAATTTTTTCATTCAAAGCCACTGTCAACCATGAATACCTATTTCAGCGAAAAATGCCCGGCAATCATCCTGACCGGATTGCTCCTTCTCTCCGGGATCAGCCATTCCCTGGCCCAGGAGAACCTCAGGGAACCACACAGAAATTTACTGGAACAACTGGAGATAATGGAAACCGAGTACCCCCGGCAGGCCGCTTTCCTGCACACAGACAAACAGGAATACATGGCCGGTGAAATAATCTGGACCAAGGCCTATCTGGTCAACGCCACCACGCTTGAGCCAGACACCATGAGCACCAATTTTTATGTGGAACTCATAGATACTGAGCACGGAATTGCCGAAGTCATGCTCTTTCGCCTTGAAAACGGCATTGCTCACGGTGATATTTATTTACCTGACTCTCTCTCCGAGGGCAATTACCAGCTACGGGCCTACACCGACTGGATGAGGAATTTCGGCGATGACTTTTATTTTACCAAAGACATTTATGTGTACAACCCCATTGAGGAAAACTTCATCAAAACATGGGATATCCTTAAGAACCACTGGTTCAACTGGACACTCAGCAGGCAACAGGACAATATGCAGTTTGCGTTTTTCCCGGAAGGAGGGAATCTCATCGAAGGCATAGAAAACCGGGTGGCTTTCAAATCTGCCAACGCTTTGGGAGCCGGAGCGGAAGCCTCAGGAGTGCTGATTGACGACAATGGCAACCAGGTGCTGGAATTTTCCTCTTTTCACAACGGAATGGGGAGTTTTACATTTACTCCGGAAGGAGGACGCCGGTACAGGGCGAATATACGATATGCCAACGGAGACACGGAAAGGGTGAGACTCCCCGCTGCCCTGCCCCGGGGTTATCTCCTGTCTGCTGACGTTTCTGAAGAAGCCATCGAAGTACGCATCCAGACCAACCTGGACAGTGAATCCCTGCCACAGGCCAACGAGGTTTTTCTCATCGCGCAGACAAGGGGAAATGCCCGTTACGCAGAAAATGTAACCCTGCATAATGGCGAGGTGGATATCTCCATCCCGGTTGATTACTTCCCTACAGGTACCTGCCAGCTGAAGTTATTTGATGCGGCCGGTCAACCCATCGCAGAAAGACTGGTTTTTGTCAACCACGGTGACATTGCAGAGGCCGGTCTGGAAGGGATCCGTGCCGCTACTGTTGAGGATGTGGAAGGAAATTCCCTGGAAGGGCTTTCATTTGATATTCAATTGCCGGATGATGCTTCCGGCGGATCTTATTCGCTGGCAGTTATTGATACAGAGGAAGCGTCGCCCGATTACAGTGCAAATATTGCATCCGAACTACTCATATTCGGTGACCTTTCCTACCAAGCAAAAGACCCCTGGTATTACCTGTCAGAACAAGACGGTGACCCTGCCAGGGCAATGGACCTGATCATGATGACCCACGGCTGGAAGCGCTTCGACTGGGAAGCCATTGCAGCGGGAGAATTTCCGGAGATCCGGTATAAGTTTCCTTCCGGAATTACCATCAGCGGCCAGATGGAACCAAGGTCTTCCGGGCGTGACACCGGGATAACAGATATCGAACTGGCCGTTATTGCTGAAGATGATTCGGTTCGTATTTTTGAAACAACCACCGACAGGGAAGGTAACTTTGATTTCCCGACCATTGAACAGGACGGTATGTTTACGGCAGAATTAAGACCGGACGACAGGTATGAACGCCGGATCATGGATATAAACCTGAATGTCAGAAAATTTGAAGATCTTGAGTTTAAGAGGAATTTTTACACCAGGCCCCGGCAGGTTACATCCAAAGGGGATGACTGGAAAAGGGTGGACAGGCCGGAAACGGTTCTGAGCAGGCGGCAGATGACGCAGGCCGACACAGAACCCCTGTCGATGTTTGGCGAACCCAACCAGGTGATCTATTTTGAAGACGTCCGCGACCAGTACAGTCATATTATGGATGTACTCAGAACCAGGGTCAGGGGACTGCGTGTAGTTGGCGGAGAAATCATTCTGCGCGGGCCAAGCAGCATTTACTTCTCCAATGAGCCGTTATTCATGGTGGATGAAATGGCGGTGGACCGAGGCGCCTTCCTGAACATCAGCGTGGACGATGTGGACAGACTGGCCGTCATCACCGGTGCCAATGCCGCCATTCTCGGAAGTCGCGGGGCTAACGGGGCATTGTTAATATACACAAAAAGAAGCGACCAGTTACGCCGCCCCAGCTATGAATACACGATGGTCGGGTTCCATGTTCCTGCTGAGACTTTTGAAAGCATGATCAATACAAGCTTGTACAAAGACGCCAATATGGACAGGACATTATTGTGGGAACCCCGGCTTGAGACCAACGAAAACGGGGAAAAAACCCTGTCTTTCCCCGTTGATGAACATGTGAGAAATATGCGGGTGATCGTTCAGGGGATTGACGAAAACGGCCGGATCACCTTTTCAGAGATCCCCATTGGCAACGATCAGCTCCCCTGATCATCCAGAGAGTAAATATATTCTGATAAACGGATGATGTCATCTTCATTCCGGTAATCGATCGGAGTGGAGCGGAGGAACCGCCTGAGCTCCCGGCTATGTTCAGGAAAGGCGCGAGTTACAGAGCGCTGGCTGCGTATGGGATGCGGCTCCCCATTGTTCATAAGGTAAAACTCCTTGTCCTTTTTCAGGTAAATGTGAATCTCCTGCCCCGACGGGCTGTCAATCTCAATGGTTCGTTCAGCGATGTCACTCGTACTGGGATCCACCAATGAGCGCACCACGTCAATGGAGGTGGTTCGATTTGTCGTACCATAAGCCCCCTGGGCCACAGTTTCGGCATTGACATCAACGTAGTGTTTGACATACACACCCTGACGGTCATTTCCGGTGATGTGTTCAAAAAAGCCATGGCCGGCAATATGGTGAAATAATTTTCCTTCCATTCTCAGGGAGTCAATGAGGTGCGGATCATCCATTGCCAACCATTCTCCGTCCTCGCTGACCACCACCATAAAATCCAGCAACATGTTATAATTCAGCTGGTCAAACACCCTGACTTCATTGCCCTGGTAAACCACCCCGGGTTTAAATCCGGGCAGAAGCAACTGGATTTCAGGGGAGGCAATTTCCTCTACCTGAACTGATGATTCGGAGCTGCGGTGATGCTCCTGCTGAACTTGTGCCTGCAGCAGAGTCACTCCCATAAACATAAGGACCAACTGCACTCTTAGAAATATGCCCGAAAACCTGTTCGTCTTACACATAATTAATAAATTTATTGGTTGGTTAGAATTTCAAAGTGTAAAGTTAACAATTCAATAAATTACAGACCGGGAAAACACAATTTTTCAACAGTCCCCAGGCAGGCTCCCGTAGGTGGTTTTTATATTTTAAAGGAATTTATTATTTTTTATTTCGACCAATTGTGTTTTTTTTACCACTTAAAGATCCCTAACTATTTAACATTCAATGTGATTTGATGGCTTTTTTTAAAAAAAGCCCGTACTTTTGGGGAATTGATTTAGGGAATCAAGCACCAATTAATTTCTAATTTATTAACAAAAACAAAACAGCATGATGAAAAAGTGTTTAGTTTTATTGAGTTGTTTGCTCTTTATGGGTGGATCCCTGTTTGGGCAGCAAGTCACTGTGAGCGGAACAGTTACCGACGCCAGTGATGGCTCCTCCCTGCCTGGTGTGACCATTCAGGTGGAAGGAACAACCACTGGAACCGTAACAGACATTGACGGTAATTATGAAATTTCCGTTGCATCCGATGCAGTACTTGTATTTTCCTTCATCGGGATGGTAACTCAGCGGGTTGAGGTTGAAGGACGCCAGGTGATCGACGTCCAGCTGGTACCTGACATGGCCGCCCTTGAAGAAGTAATCGTAGTGGCCTATGGTACGGCAGAACGTGGTACTTTTACCGGTTCCGCTTCCACCATTGGCGCTGACCGGATTGAAGGCAGACCCGTATCCAACGTGGGCCGTGCCATCGAAGGGACATCCCCCGGTGTGCAGGTGAACGCAGGTAGCGGACAGCCCGGATCCGGCCAGTCGATCCGTATTCGTGGGTTTGGTTCTCTGAATGCCACCAACGAACCTTTGTACGTGGTGGACGGAGTTCCTTACGACATGGACATCAACAACCTGAACCCGAATGACATCGACAACATCTCGGTACTGAAGGATGCGGCAGCCACCGCACTTTATGGTAACCGTGCCGCCAACGGTGTGGTCATGATCACCACCAAAAGTGGGTCAAGAGACCGTACCCAGTTCAGAATCAACATGTCACAAGGATTCAGCAACAGAGCCATCCCTGAGTATGACCGCCTCGGACCCGAGCAGTGGACAGAACTCGCCTGGGAAACCCTGCGCAACGAGTTGCATTATATCAATGGTGTACCAATGGATGAGGCCAACCAGAGGGCTTCCAGCGAACTTATCAACCACATTAACTACAACCCCTTTAATGTGGCAGACGATCAGATCGTTGGTACCGACGGCAGACTCAACCCCAATGCCAGCCTGATTTATGAGGCATCGGCACTTGACTGGGAAGATGCAGTTACCCGCCTGGGCAACCGCAGCGACATCTCCATGGTCTATTCAGGTGGTACAGAAGTAAGTGACTACTATGTGTCAATGGGTTACCTGAATGACCAGGGTTACCTGATCAATACCGACTTTGACCGCCTTACCGGCCGGATCAACATCAACTCCGACCTCAGGGAATGGTTCAGTTCAGGGATCAATATCTCTGCCAACAGAGTTGGCGGTCACAACGCCCGTGACGATTCGTCCACCGGTTTTGTGAACCCCTTCTATTTTGCAAGAAATATCGGGCCCATCTTCCCCATTTATCAGGCAGACCCAAATACGGGTGAATACATCCTGGATGATAACGGGAATAAACAATACGACATGGGTGACGGCCGACACGCTGGCATAGACAGATTCAGGCCCCAGGGTGCCAATGCAGGACGCCACATCGTGGCAGAAACCAAGTGGAATGTTTCTCAGTGGACCCGCAGCAACATCGGATCCCGCGCTTATGGTACCGTCAATTTCCTGGACAATTTCTCATTCACGGCCAATGCAGGCCTTGACATGAACAGCTACCTTTTCACCGGCCACGACAACCACATTGTGGGTGACGGCGCGCCTGCGGGAAGGGGAAGAAGGACCAACACCCTGACCACGACCATTAACATGAACCAGCTGCTTGAATATTCAAACAGTTTTGGCCCCCACAGTTTCGACGTTTTGATGGGTCATGAATATTACAGCTATAATTACGAGTACGACTACGGTTTCCGCCAGGGAATGATCACTGAAGGAAACCTTCACCTGGTAAACTATACCACCACCAACACCCTCACCTCGTATGAGCACAATGAACGCTCTGAGGGCTACTTCTCCAACCTGAGCTACGGCTATGACGACAGGATGTTCTTCTCGGCTTCCTACCGTCGCGACGGCTCATCCAGGTTCTATGAAGACAGTCGCTGGGGTAATTTCTTTTCAGTAGGTGCTTCATGGAGGTTAGACCGCGAAGATTTCATGCGCGACTATCCGTTTGTGAATATGCTGATGCTCCGTGCTTCTTACGGACAGGTAGGTAACAACCGTGGTATCGGCTATTACCCGTGGCAAGCACTTTACAGCCTGAACAACAACGCCGACGAACCCGGTTTCCGCCAGTCTTCACTGCCGGCTTATGACCTGGTTTGGGAATCCAACAATACCACCAACTTTGCCGTTGAGTTCGGTATGTTTGAAAGGTTACGCGGAGAGATTGAATTCTTCCACCGTGTTTCCAGCAACCTGCTGTTTGATGTTCCGCTGCCAATTTCCACCGGTGTACTTACCCGTGACGAAAACATTGGTGAAATGTACAACCAGGGACTGGAAATGCGCGTTGCATATGACATCCTGGCAGACAGCGAATTCCAGTGGACACTGGACGTGAACGCGACCACTTTCAAAAACGAGATCACTTACCTGCCACAGGACGAGATCGTCCAGGGCTCTAAAAAGCTGATGGAGGGTCGCGGAATCTATGATTTCTGGATCCGTCAATGGTATGGTGTTGATCCGGAAGACGGCCGTGGCTTGTATTATGCAGATACCAGCATTGAAGGCTTCAATCCCGAAGGCGATTATGTAAGAGTAAAAGAAGGTGATACCCTGGTAACAGGAACCACCTATGCATTGTGGGACTATTCAGGCAGCGCCATTCCTGACGTGGTCGGCGGTATCAACAATACCTTCCGCTACCGCAACCTGGAGCTCTCTATGCTGCTTACCTACCAGATCGGTGGTTGGGTGAACGAAAGCCGTTACGGCGGACTGATGAAGTATAGCGACTATGGCCAGGCCATGCACTCAAACCTGCTGGACAACCGCTGGCAGCAGCCGGGTGACCAGGCCAAATACCCAAGAATGAGCCAGACAGAAGTTTCCGATTACCCGAACTTCTCCACGCTCTGGCAGCGCGATGCTTCTTACCTGAATATCAGGTCAATCAACCTGTCTTATCGTTTTCCCAGCAATATCGCACAGCGTCTGGGCACCCAGAACCTGATGATGTATGTTTCTGCAGAAAACCTGTATATGTTCAGTGACCTGGAAGGGATGAACGTACAGCACAGTTTTGCCGGTGTAACCGACAACACCTATTCTGCAGCCCGTACCGTTGTTGTGGGTCTGAATGTTTCATTTTAAAACTTAGTGAATATGAAAAAAATATTTTTCAACCTAATATTAATTGCCGGAGTACTCCTTCTGCCACAGGCGTGTAGCGACGAGCTGGATGTGAACCCCACGCAGTCGGTGGCTCAGGGAGATGTATTCACAACCACCGGGAATGCCTGGGCGGCTGTGAACGGAATCCACAGAACAATGTTCCAGCAGGATGGCCGCATGGACAATGCCGGACACGGTTCAAAGATGATTACCATTGATTTCATGGGCGACGACCTCGTTCCGGATGCATGGCAGTGGTTCGTCCGCGCTTCACGCTGGCAGGAGCATGACAATGAAAACGGCAACCACCCTTATGACTGGTTCCGTCTCTATTACAGGATCGTCTCCAATGCCAATATGATCATTCATAACATTGAAGGAGCAGAGGGCCCTCAAAGAGATCGTGAGTTCATCCTCGGACAGGCACTGGCTTACAGGGGTTTTGCCTACTATCAAATGGTGCAGTATTTCGGGCATCGCTATGTTCCGGGAACAAACAACGACCAACTGGGTGTGCCACTGGTACTGGAGCCAACTACAGAAGGGCTTCCAAGGGCTACCGTGGAAGAAGTATACGCCCAGATCACCCAGGACCTGGATCAGGCCCTTGGTCTCCTGGATGGTAAGGTTGTAGACTGGGATACCCAGGCGCCCAAATCGCACATCACCCACGACGTGGCACTTGGTTTGCGGGCCCGTGTTGCCCTTACCATGCACGACTGGGGTACTGCCGCATCTTCCGCTAACCAGGCAAGACAAGGCGGTTCACTGATGAGTCAGGCACAGGTATTGCAGGGTTTCAGCAGCCACGACAACCCGGAGTTTATGTGGGCCAGCAGGCAGCTTCCTGACCAGACCACTTATTTTCACTCGTTCTACGCCTTTATGTCGTACAACTTCAACTCAAGTAACATCCGTACCAGCCCCAAATCGATCAACTCTCAACTGTACCACCAGATTTCCGAAACGGACATCCGCAAGCAGCTTTGGGAAGAGACTGCCGAGGGTGCACAGGAGCGTGGGGGTATCCCCGGTAATGCTGCGGACTACCACTCCTTCAAGTTTGAAGCAGCCGGCAGTGGTGACAGCTATGGTGACATCCCGTTCATGCGTACAGCCGAGATGTACCTCATCGAAGCAGAAGCGTTGGCCCGCGACGGACAAGACGGACAGGCCGCCCAGGTGCTTTACGATCTGATCAGCGCCAGGGACGACGAGTACACACTTTCAGCCAATACCGGTCAGGACCTGATCGACGAGATCATGATCCACCGCCGCGTGGAGCTGTGGGGTGAAGGCCATCGCTGGTTTGACCTCAAGCGCCTCAACGAGGACCTGGACAGAACCGGTACCAACTTCAATCCTTCTGTGGTGATCCTGATGGAATACCCGGCAGACGGACCTCTTTGGGTATCGCTGATCCCGAGAAGGGAAATTGAAGCCAATCCCGAGATCGTACAGAACGTCCACTAATCACGGAATTGCTGATATTTAAAAAAAAGGCCATCCCGCTCTGGGATGGCCTTTTTTTTATGGAGTTAAACGGCTGTTTTGGTGGGCATAACCACTAAAAGCCATGCAGGTATGAGTAAAAATACACACAAAAAAACCGGTACTTTGGGTTTTTTTTTATTACTTTGGGGATTCTTTCGCCGCGAAAATCCGTATTCAGCGGTGGAAATTTCCTGAATAATAACAATAGTTTTCAGGCCATTAAAAACCAAAACCGAAAAAGAATATGTCAATCAAGCAAAAGACACTGGATCTGAAAAAACGGATGCAGAGTGCCCTGCAGGGAGGTGGTGCAAAGGCCATTGAAAAACAGGTGGCCCTTGGAAAGATGACAGCGCGGGAGCGTATCATTTCGCTGCTGGATCCCAACTCCTTTCATGAGTATGATTTGTTTGTCGAGCACGCGGCGAAAGATTTTGACATGGACAAAAAGCACCTGCCGGGTGATGGAGTGATTACCGGTACAGGCACCATCAGCGGGTTCCCGGTGTGCATTTACGCCCAGGACTTTACGGTGGCCGGGGGTTCCCTGGGGCTGATGCATGCACGCAAAATCGGCAAGATCATGGACCATGCCATGAGCCTGAAAATTCCCATTATCGGGATCAATGACTCAGGTGGTGCCAGAATACAGGAGGGGGTCAACTCCCTGGCTGGCTACGGGGAGATTTTTTATCGCAACACAAGGGCCTCGGGTGTAATCCCGCAGATCTCAGTGATCCTCGGTCCCTGCGCAGGAGGTGCGGTGTACTCCCCTGCCCTCACCGACTTTGTGTTTGTGGTTGACAAGATCTCCAAAATGTTCATCACCGGCCCGGAAGTGATCAGGTCGGTACTCGGAGAGGAGATTACCATGGAAGAACTGGGAGGCGCCAGGGT
>SKUN01000073.1 GCA_007129945.1 Bacteroidales bacterium | reverse complement strand
TGAGGCTCTCCAGGTCACGTACCTGGTGGGTGGAAATGATCACACTCTGATCTTCCGTGAGAGAGGCCGCAATGACGCGGCGGAACTGACTTTTAGAAGGAATGTCCAGTCCGTTGGTCGGTTCATCCATCAATAAAAGCCTGGCTGAGGTCGATAGCCCGAAAGCGAGCAGGAATTTCTTTTTCTGCCCGAAAGATAGCTGATTAAGCTTCTGATCGCGCTTCAGCTGAAACTCCTTCAGTAACCACCCCATCTTTTCATGGTCAAAACGTTTGTAAAACGGCGCATTGATCGAAACAAACCGGTCAATCCGTATAGCGGGTAAATGGTATTCTTCCGGTATAAAACAGATGTCTTCCATGCAGGCCGGAATCCGGTCCCGTGATTCATGCCCCTGCACTTTGCAGTTGCCTGCACGGGGAAACACCAGGCCGGCAATTACCTTCAGCAAGGTGGTCTTTCCGGCGCCGTTGCGACCAAGCAACCCGTATATATTGCCCGGTTCAAGGTGCATGTCCAGTTGGTCAAACAAAGTTTGCTTCTTTGTGTAACCAAAACTCAACTCTTCAATTTGTACCATTGTTTTCATGTTTTAGTGTACTACTTAACTAATACACTACAAATGTAAGGATATTTTTAAATACAATCCAAATTTTTTTTTAAAAAAATCAATGCAAGCTCTGCATTTTAACTTATATTGTTGTTTTATAATGTATTGCATTCTGACTATCAATACTTTAACATTTTTTAACTGTCCTTGTAAAAATTCATATTAATGGCAGGAGTATTTTTGCGAAAGTCATTATTAATCACTCAGGCGTATGGATATTAAAGAACTAAATGAAAGAATTCAGCAGGAAAGTACATTTGTGAAGCTGCTGAAATCTGAGATGGAGAAGGTGATCGTGGGCCAGCTTGAGATGGTGGACAGATTGCTGATCGGGATGCTGGCCAACGGCCATATACTCCTGGAAGGGGTTCCAGGCCTTGCCAAGACACTGGCTATTAAGTCACTGGCAAATACCGTCAAAGCCAAATTCAGCCGCATTCAGTTTACCCCGGACCTGTTGCCTGCCGACCTGATCGGGACCATGATCTACAGCCAGAGAACCGAGGAGTTCCTGGTAAGAAAAGGGCCGGTATTTGCCAACTTTATTCTGGCAGACGAGATCAACCGTGCCCCGGCAAAAGTCCAGAGTGCCCTTCTTGAGGCCATGCAGGAACGACAGGTAACCATCGGGGAACAAAGTTTTACCCTGGAAGAGCCTTTTCTGGTGCTGGCCACGGAAAATCCCCTCGAACAGGAAGGCACCTATCCCCTGCCGGAAGCGCAGATCGATCGGTTTATGCTGAAGGTAATGATCGGATATCCCGGACGGGAGGATGAGAAAAAAATACTCAGGCAAAACATGTTGCAGGATTTCCCGGCAACCCAAGCTGTGGTAGAGCCTGCTGATATTGTGAAAGCCCGTGGGGTGGTCAGGGATGTGTACCTGGATGAAAAGATTGAAAACTACATTACAGATATTGTATTTGCCACGCGGTACCCGTCCGATTACCAGCTCCCGGAACTCACCCCGCTAATCAGCTACGGTGGATCACCCAGGGCAAGTATCAATCTGGCACTGGCCTCCAAAGCTTTTGCTTTCATTCAGCAACGGGGCTATGTCATTCCGGAAGACATCAGGGCTGTTTGCCCGGATGTGATGCGTCACAGAATCGGACTGACCTATGAAGCCGAGGCGGAAAATGTCACGCCCGAACACATCATTGACGAGATCCTCAACACGGTGGAAGTGCCCTGATTTTGCATTATGGAAACTGTTGCACTGCTCAGAAAAGTAAGGAAGATTGAAATCAAAACCCACGGCTTGTCACAACAACTGTTCACGGGGCAATACCACAGTGCATTCAAAGGCCGCGGGATGGCATTTACCGAAGTCAGGGAATACCAATACGGGGACGACATCCGGACCATTGACTGGAACGTAACAGCCAGGCTCAACCACCCTTATGTCAAAGTCTTTGAGGAAGAAAGGGAAATGACGGTGATGCTGCTGATCGATGTGAGCGGTTCCGGCGAGTTTGGGGCATACGGGCGCATCAAGGAAGAAATGATGACGGAAATAGCCGCTGTACTTGCTTTTTCAGCCATCACAAACAACGACAAAGTGGGGGTGATCTTTTTCAGTGACAAGATGGAAAAGTTTATTCCGCCCAAAAAGGGCAGGGCACACATATTGCGGATCATCCGTGAGCTGATTGATTTCAGGCCGGAAAACCGGGGAACAGATATTTCCCTGGCACTGAAATACCTGCGCAATGTGATCAAAAAACGCTCCGTGGCATTTGTAATTTCTGATTTTCAGGATAAGGATTTCGGAGATGCCCTGAATATTGTTAGCAGAAAGCATGACCTGATCTGCCTCCGTGTATATGACAAGCGGGAAAAGGAAATCCCTCCGCTGGGGCTGATGCGTTTCCGGGATGCAGAGACCGGGGAAAGCTATTGGATCGATACATCAGATAAAACAATGCAAAAACATATCGCTCAATGGAATAAGGAACACGACACATTCCTTGATGACATATTTTCAAAGGCGGGGGTTGACCGCGTGGAAATCCCCACCGATAAAGATTATGTTCCCCCGCTGAGGCAACTTTTCAGGAAGAGGAGCCATTAACAAGTGATTGGAAAATTATTGATTATGCGCCTGTTTTACACCATACACCTGTGTTGCCTGCTTATTATTTTGTCAGCAGAAACGGCAAATGGTCAACATGCTGAGGCAAGGCTTGATCCGGAGGAGATCCTGCCGGGAAAACCGGCAGAACTGATCATTGAAGCAGAGGCTCCTGCTGCAGGCTCCTTTATCATGCCTCAAACCCTGAATTTTGGAAATAAGATTGAATTGCTGGAACACGGACAGACGGATACCATCCGCCGGGATGATGTGATTGTTCAATTGCGGCAGGCCTACCGGATCACCGCCTGGGAAGAGGGATATTTCGCCATCCCTCCGTTAGAGTTCCGGTATGTGGATCAGGGAGACACCCTCATAGTTGAAAGCGGGGCATTGTTGCTGTCTGTGGGAGAGGTGGAAGTTG
>SKUN01000061.1 GCA_007129945.1 Bacteroidales bacterium | reverse complement strand
TTAAAATAAAATAATAACAAAAATAGGGCTTTTTGCTTACATTTCGTAACCCATATCAAGTATTGAAAAAAAATTTTGTGCATATCTCCGGAATATTTGAAAATTTTAATATTTTTGCCTCTGGAAACACACACGTTTGTGTGTAATGACGAAAAAATCCGATGCCATGAAATTTGACCCCGCGTCCAACATTCAGGACTTACTGCAGTTTGGTGAATTTGGAGATGTCAATCCATCCATCACCGATTCCGCCACCTATACCTTTATGGAGGCGAAAACGATGGTAGACACATTCACAGGAGAAGAGGAGGGTTGTTTCCTGTACTCCCGCCACTGGAACCCTTCCAACCGCTATCTTGCCGATGCCATGGCTGCCATGGAAGGTACAGAGTCGGCCTGGGTTACCGCCTCGGGCATGGGAGCCATCACCACTGCCATCCTGCAGTTGTGCAACAGCGGAGATCACATTGTGTCAAGCATCACCACATATGGAGGAACCTTTGCCTTCATGGCAAATTACCTGAAGAAATTCAACATCGACGTAACTTTTGTGGATATCACCCGCACGGACGAAGTGGAAAAAGCCATTGGTCCGAATACGAAGATGATCTATACAGAAGCGATGACCAACCCGCTGCTGCAGATCTCAGACCTGCCCGGACTTGCGGACATTGCCAACAAGCATGAGATCAAGCTGGTTGTTGACAACACCTTCACCCCCATGATGATGGCACCGGCAAAAATGGGTGCGCACGTAGTGGTATACAGTCTTACAAAATTTGTCAACGGGAAGAACGACTGCGTGGCAGGAGCCATCTGTGCCGACGCAGCGTTCATCAATGCCCTTGCTGATGTAAACACGGGATCGGCCATGCTGCTGGGCCCGGTGCTTGATCCGCTCCGCTCATCAGGCATTCATAAAAACCTGCACACCCTGCACATCAGGATGAAGCAACACAGCCATAACGCGTTGTTCCTCGCAAAGAAACTGGAAGAAAGCGGATTGCGGGTGATTTACCCGGGGCTGCCTTCCCACCCTCAGCATGAACTGATGAAACAGCTGATGCATCCCGATTTTGGATTCGGAGGGATGATCGCCATCGATCTGAAAACAAGCGAGAAGGCATCCAGGCTGATGGAAGCCATGCAACTGAAGGGGGTCGGATACCTGGCCGTAAGTCTTGGCTATTTTAAAACATTATTCAGCAATTCCGGGAAAAGTACTTCCAGTGAGGTACCGGACGAGGTGCAGGAAGAAATGGGTCTGTCAGAAGGACTGATTCGCTTTTCAGTTGGACTGGACCAGGACATAGACCGGACCTGGGATAAAATCCGGGAATGTTTGCAATCACTTGGCTATTTATAATTTTTCATAGCTCAATTCTGTTTTGTTTATCCCGCTCGGGCCTTCTATTCGGTGTTTTGGGGTTTAATCACGGCCCGAGCGGTTTTTTAAACCCCCGCTTAAACGAAAAAAATTAAAAAAAACACGATAACTTAACACTTTTTGTGTTTTTTTTTGTTAACTTAAAAAACAAAAATGAGAATTTTGAGTTGTAATAATAACAAGTGATTATGATCAGAACCTGAACAGGTTTTTCATATTCTTCATGTTGTTTTGGTTAGTTGATTGGTGGCCCCGGAGCATTTTTTAGTGCTCCGGGGTTTTTTTATTCATTCATGAGACGTTCAATGTCGTCGGGTGCTTTGGGGATGGGTTTACCCAGTACACGGTATCCGTCGCCGGTAACAAGTACATCATCCTCGATGCGTATGCCCCCCGTGCCGACAAAAGCCTTCACTTCCTGATAATTGATAAATTCAGTGAATTTCTTTTCTTCTTCCCATTGCCGGATGAGTTCAGGAATGAAATAGATGCCCGGCTCAACAGTGAGCACAAAATTTTCCTGCAGTTTGCGGCCAAGCCTTAAGGCGCCCAGGCCAAACATGTTAGATCTTTTTACCTCTTCGTCATAGCCGACAAAATCCTCTCCAAGATCTTCCATATCATGCACATCAAGTCCGATCATGTGGCCAAGTCCGTGAGGCATAAACAGTGCATAAGCACCTTGCTCCACGGCCTGTTCCGGGTCTCCCTTGATCAATCCCAGGTCTTTCAGGCCGCTTGCAATCACATTTGCGGCCAGCAGGTGGAGGCCCTTATTGGTCACCCCTGGCTTAATGGCATTGATCGCCCTGATTTCTGCCTGCAGGACAATGTCATATATCGCGCGCTGTTTGTCACTGAAACGACCACCAACCGGGGTTGTCCTTGTATAATCAGCTGCATAATGCATCGGGGTTTCCGCACCCCCGTCCATTAACAGCAAGTGACCTTCTTCCAGTTTATTGTCATGAGCGTGATTATGCAGTGTTTCTCCATGCACGGAAAGAATCAGGGGATAAGCAAGCATCCCTCCGTGAGAAAGCGCAATCCCTTCCACCACACCAGCGATCTCCTGCTCATAAACACCAGGCCGGGCCATTTTCATCGCAGTGGTATGCATCAGCTGAGTCACATCTGCTGCTTTTTCAATTTCCGCAATCTCCTGTGCTTCTTTAACGGATCGAATGGCTACCACAGCCCTGATCAGCTCTTCGGAAGCTTCTCCTGCCTGAGCATCAGGCCGGATCTCAAGAAGAGACTCCAGCTGCAACTTATTCTCGGCCCTGTACGGGGGCAGAAAATGGATTTTCCGGCCATCCTGACGGGTCATTTTTAAAAACTCTCCCAGGCGTCCCAAGGCAGCTGTTTTTTCCACTCCCGCTTTAGCAGCACGCTCCCTGAGGGTTGGCTGAGGACCCATCCAGACAATGTCATCCAGAGTGAAGTCATCACCGAAAAGGATATCTTCCCCGCTTTCAGCATCGATCACACCGGCCAGTCCCTGCTGGTCCAATCCGAAGAAATACAGGAAGTTGCTGTCCTGACGAAAGCGGTAAATATTGCTTTTGTAATTCATGGGCGAATCCACATTTCCCGGAAGCAATACGATTCCCTTCCCCACCATTTTCCTGAGTTTCTCCCTCCGTCTGGTATAAGTCTCTTTGTTAAACATAGTCAGTATTTTAGATTTATAATTATTTAATCACATCCATCACTGCGTTTCACATACGGAAACAAATTTACAATTTTGCAGGAAACAACTCAACGGGATAAAATCCGGCCATCTCTGAAAGTGGTTCATCGCTTTCGCATATGCTTTATTTTAACTAGCAATCAGAAATTTAGAATCATTTCAAATAGGTGTTTAACTTGGAAAAGAATGCCAAATCACATACATTTGTTTACCTACGATATCAGAATTTTTTATGCTAACCGTTAACTCATCCCCATGAAAAAACCGCCTGTTGCTTTTGCTTCCTTAAGCCATAAATACATCATGGCCCTGGCGGGCATATTCCTGATGCTTTTCCTTGTCTCCCATCTTCTGACCAATCTGCTGATGCTGGCAGGGGACGGAGGTAAGGCTTTTGACCGGGCAGTTGAACTCCTGGGCCATCCGGCTGTAAAAATCGTGGAATATCTATTGTTCGCTGCTTTTATCATTCACATTGTGCTGGGGGTGATCCTGCAACTTATCAATTACAATGCCCGGCCGGTAAAATACAAAAAAGCACCCCGTACAGAGATATCCACATTTTCCCGGTATATGTTCCATACCGGCGTGATCATTTTAGTATTCCTGGTCATCCACCTGATCAATTTTTTCTTTGTCAGACTGGGATGGGCTCCTCTACCGGAAACCGCAGCACATTCGCATGACTTCAGGCCGATGGCAGTAGCTTTGTTTCAAAACCCCTGGTATTCGGGCTTCTACGTAGTTTGCATGTTATTTCTGGGCTTTCACCTGAAACATGCTTTTCAGTCCGCTTTCCAGTCGCTGGGTCTCAACCACACCAAATACACACCGGCCATCAAAATAATCGGCACACTGTATGCGATTTTTATCAGCGTCGGATTTGCCCTTATTCCGGTCTATTTTCTATTTTTCTACTCTTCCTGAGTCCGTCATCCACAAATACCCCCTAGCAATGCAACAACTTAATTCCAAAATACCCGAAGGTCCGTTGGCTGACAAATGGAGCCGCTATAAAACCAGTTTACGCCTGGTCAGTCCGGCCAATAAGAAAAAGCTGGAAATTATTGTGGTGGGCACCGGTCTTGCCGGGGCATCTGCAGCAAGTGCCCTTGGAGAACTGGGGTACAAGGTAAAAGCTTTTTGTTTTCAGGATTCCCCGAGGCGTGCGCACTCAGTAGCCGCCCAGGGAGGGATTAATGCAGCGAAGAATTATAAGAATGACAATGATTCCATCTACCGGCTGTTTTTTGACACCATAAAGGGAGGTGATTACCGGGCAAGGGAAGCCAATGTATACCGGGCAGCAGAGGTCAGCAACCTGGTAATTGATCATTACACTGCATTAGGGGTGCCATTTGCAAGGGATTATGGCGGTGCGCTCGATACCAGGTCATTCGGGGGCGTTCAGGTTTCGCGAACGTTTTATGCCAAGGGACAAACCGGGCAGCAGTGCCTGCTGGGCGCTTATTCTTCATTGAACCGCCAGATAGCGAAGGGCACCGTTAAGATGTTCTCCCGCCGTGACATGCTCGACCTGGTCATCGTTGAGGGCAAAGCCAGGGGCATCATCACCCGCAACCTGGTTTCCGGCGAACTGGAGAGGCATTCTGCGCACGCAGTGGTGCTGGCCACGGGGGGATATGGCACCGTTTTTTATCTGTCTACCCTCGGGCTGGGAAGCAATGCATCCGCTGCCTGGAGTGCCCATAAGAAAGGTGCACTGTTTGCCAATCCCAGTTTTATTCAGATTCACCCCACCAGCATCCCCGTGCTTAACGACTACCAGTGCAAACTGACCCTGATGTCGGAGTCATTGCGCAACGACGGACGCGTCTGGGTTTCGAAAGAAAAAGGAGACAAACGTCATCCCACAGAAATCCCGGAAGAGGAAAGGGATTATTACCTTGAAAGAAGGTATCCGGCTTTTGGAAACCTGGTGCCCAGAGATGTGGCATCCAGGGCGGCCAAAGAACGCTGTGATGCCGGTTATGGAGCGGGAGACTCAGGGCTTTCCGTTTACCTGGATTTCAAGGAAGCCATAGAAGCACAGGGAAAAAAGGCGATACAGGACAAATACGGCAACCTGTTTGAAATGTATGAAAAAATTACTGGCATTAATCCATACAATCAGCCCATGCGCATTTATCCCGCAGGGCATTATACCATGGGTGGATTATGGGTTGATTATAACCTGATGACCACCATCCCGGGGCTTTTTGCCATTGGTGAAAGCAATTTCTCGGATCATGGCGCCAACCGGCTGGGGGCCAATTCACTTATGCAATGTTCCGGCGACGGCTATTTTATCCTGCCGAATACCATCGGGGATTACCTGGCAGATGAAATCCGCACGGGGAAAATTCCGACAGACCAGCAGCCCTTTAAGGAGGCTGAAAAGGCTGTAAAGGAGAAAATACAGAAGTTCATGGCAATCGGTGGCAGAAAATCCGCCTCATCCTTTCACAAACGCCTGGGAAAAATCATGTGGGACCACTGCGGAATGCGACGGGATGCCGAAGGACTGAAAAAAGGGAAAGAACTGCTCAACGAACTGGAGGAAGAATTCTGGAAAGATCTCCGGATTCCCGGAAATGACAGAGAGATCAACCAGGAACTGGAAAAGGCATTGAAAGTAGCCGACTTTTTTGAGGTAGGCCGCCTCATGTGCGAGGACGCCATCCAACGGGAAGAATCCTGCGGAGCCCATTTTCGCGAGGAGCATCAGACCGAAACGGGCGAAGCCAAACGTGACGACAAAAACTTTGCTTATGTTGCAGCCTGGGAATATAAAGGCCACCGGGAAAAACCGGACATGCACAAAGAGCCGCTCCGCTTCGAACACGTCG
Organism: Bacteroidales bacterium; assembly: GCA_007129945.1. Lineage (GTDB taxonomy): Bacteria > Bacteroidota > Bacteroidia > Bacteroidales > UBA7960 > PUPG01. The sequence goes on along the minus strand of SKUN01000061.1, from coordinate 5,763 downwards.
AGATCAAAGAAAGAAGTTATAAATAAGCCTTATTAAATCGGGACAAATGAACGTCACACTCAAAATATGGCGACAAAAAAACGCCCAGGCAAAAGGGAAGTTCAACACCTACCCGCTTAAGGATGTTTCACCGGAAATGTCTTTTCTTGAAATGCTGGATTACCTGAATATGCAGCTGACCGAGCAAGGGGAAGAACCGGTGGCATTTGAACATGATTGCCGCGAAGGAATTTGCGGAACATGCGGTCTTTACATAAACGGCCGGCCCCACGGCCCAATGCGTAACACCACCACCTGTGAGCTGCATATGCGGTCATTCAAAGACGGGGAGATTATTTACATTGAACCATGGCGGGCCAGGGCATTCCCCATAATGAAAGACCTGATCGTAGATCGCAGTTCCTTTGAAAGGATTATGCGTGCCGCAGGTTTTATCAATACAAATACAGGAAGTGCGCCCGAAGCCAACAGCAACCCGGTGAGCAAGATCATTGCGGATAAGGCTTTTGATGCAGCCACATGCATTGGCTGCGGTGCATGCGTGGCCGCATGCAAGAACTCCTCGGCCATGCTTTATGCTGCGGCCAAGATCGCCCAGTACGCAATGATCCCCCAGGGCAAGGTGGAAGCCAAAGACAGGGTGGACAAAATGGTCCGCCAGATGGACGCCGAAGGGTTCGGATTCTGTTCCAATACATACGGTTGCGAATTTGATTGCCCCAAAGGAATCTCGGTAGACTTTATTGCTTTGATGAACAGGGAATTTCTCTCTTCAAAAGCTTGTAAGCAGAAACACGGATAGGCAGAAACCGGACAAAGACTGGCTGCAGAATATGCCCCTTATCGCTTGTAACGGATAATTCCGAAAGCATAGAATAATTTTTCAGAAAGGCCCCTTAATACGAACGTAAAAAACTGACCTTAAAAAAGTAGAGAAGGCTAAAATATATTTATATATTTTGTACATTTGTAAAAACAAGCAACTTAACAAGTTATTATAAAACATACACATTATGGTACCATCAACACTGGATCCGAAAAAACTGGAAGAAGCAGCCAGTAAGCTCAGGGCAATCGCCCACCCGATGCGGATCGCGATAATCGACCTCCTGGAAAAGAAAGAGCAAATGAATGTTACCGAAATTTACGAAACACTCAATATCGAGCAGGCTTCCGCGTCACATCATTTAAATATCTTAAAAACCAAAGGGGTACTTGATTCAAGACGGAGCGGAAAGAATACTTTCTACTTCCTGAAACATGAGGCACTGAGTCAAATGATCGATTGCCTGAACCGCTGCCACTGATAAAGTTTTTTTTACGAAAGAACCCTCTTTTTTAAGCTGTCTTTGTACAAAGGACAGCTTTTGTTATACAATCCAGTAAACATGGACAGCAAAGACCATTACACAGAAGAAAGTATACGGCTTGCAGGGTACTGCAAAGCACTGGCCCACCCTGCAAGGATCAGCATACTCAAACTGCTTTTGTCAAAGCAGTCCTGCATCTGTGGTGATATTGTAAAAGAACTCCCCCTGGCGCAATCGACAGTTTCACAACACCTGAAAGAATTGAAGAAAGCGGGACTGATTCAGGGAAACATCACCCCGCCGAAAATCAAATACTGCATCAACAAGGAGAACTGGAAGGAGCTCCAGGAGGCATTCAGGATCTTTCCGGGATGAGGTATTTGACAAATAATCTATTACTGCGTAAAACCCCAAACTTGTCCTGGAAGAACTCAGGTTTTATTCAGATAAGATTTGGTTCCCCTAATTATAAATCGTATTTTTGCGATGTATAATTAAAATACAGGAATATGGAAATCAAAATACTGGGCAGCGGATGCGCCAGGTGCAAAAAATTGACAGAAATTACCGAAGAAGCCGTGAGAGAGATTGGCCTGCAGGCAAATGTCATCAAGGAAGAAGATATGATGGCCATCATGTCTTACGGGGTAGTCCGTACACCGGCTATGGTCATCAATGAAAAAGTAGCGGTCAGTGGCAGAGTCCCTTCACTGGAAGAACTCAAAGAATTGATCAGCCAGCATGGATAGCATAAGGGAAGCTTTTTCTGAAGCACTCCACCTGGTGCAGTATTACGCGCAGGAACATGTGATCCTCTGCCTGGTACCGGCTTTTTTTCTTGCCGGCATCATTGCGGTATTTGTTCAACAAGGTGCTGTCATCAAACATTTCGGAGCTAAGGCGGTCAAATGGAAATCCTACCTTGTGGCCTCCGTCTCCGGCATCGTCCTTGCCGTGTGCTCCTGTACCATATTGCCTCTTTTTTCCGGGATCCACAAACGGGGTGCAGGGCTGGGCCCGGCCATCGCTTTTCTGTATTCAGGCCCGGCCATCAATATCCTGGCCATTATTCTGACAGCCCGCATATTGGGCGTGGAGATCGGGCTTGCGCGGATGATCGGAGCCGTCATTTTTGCCGTTGTGATCGGCCTGTTGATGGCATTTTTCTTCCGTAAAGAGGAAAAGCAACGCTCGGAAGAAGCCCTGGCATTCCCGGACGATTCAGGGGAAAGACCCGTGTGGAAGACCGCCCTGCTTTTCTTTTCTCTCGTGGGCGTACTGGTGTTTGCCAACTGGGGGTCGCCCGGAGACAGCCAGGGGTTCTGGTACTGGGTATGGAGCAACCAATGGGTCATCACCGCTGTATTCGCGTTGATATTTACGCTGGCACTGATCTATGTGCTGCGGATGAAGTTTCTGAACGTCATTGCATCGGTTGCGGCAGTGGCAGTCGCCGCGGCATTGTTTCCGGGCATCCCGGAAATCCCGTTTGCGGTGGGATTTGTTGCACTATCGCTTATTGCATGGGCTGAAAAGGGTGAACCGAGAGAGTGGCTGTGGTCTACATGGTCGTTTACCAGGCAGATCGTACCATTGCTTTTTGCCGGTGTACTGGTGGCAGGATTCCTTCTCGGGGCACCGGGATCAGACGGGCAGGGAATCATACCCGACCACTGGGTTGCGGGTCTGGTAGGAGGCAACTCACTGTTTGCCAACGTGTTTGCCTCTCTTTTCGGAGCGCTGATGTATTTTGCCACACTCACAGAAGTCCCGATCATTCAAGGGCTCATGAACAGTGGTATGGGGAAAGGCCCCGCATTGGCGCTGTTACTTGCCGGGCCGGCTATTTCGCTTCCAAACATGCTGGTTATTCACAGTGTGCTCGGGACCAGAAAAACCGCTGTTTTTATTCTGATGGTGGTGATCATGGCTACCCTGAGCGGACTGACATACGGGGCACTCTTTTAGAAGGGAAGCTATTTTCAAAGATGTCCGCAGCATACAAAAGATATCCGCAGCATACAGGATATTGCCACAGATTAATTACTTTTATAGAATATTTTGCAATCATAATCGTTCTTCTTTGCAAAACCAATTAAACATTATCGTATATTTGCGATTATAACGAAATATAAGCACTTAAATCACGACTGAAATGAAAAACGTTTTTTCATTGATCTTTATGGTCATTTTCCTTGCTGCTACAGCAAAAGCGGACGACCCAAACGGTCCGGAACTCACCTTTGAGAAGGAACGCCATGATTACGGCACCATGTACGTGGACAGCATGCCTGATACAAAAGTGGATGTCAAGTTCACCAACACAGGCAACGAACCCCTGATCATCAGCAGGGTGCGTGCATGCTGCGGCACAAGGGTTATCGAATGGCCGGAAGAGCCGATTGCACCGGGCGAAGAAGGGGTGATCAAGGTTGAATTCAGACTGGCTCCCCGCCCGCAACGCATCAGCAGGACAGTTACGGTGAATTACAACCACGCCGAAAGACCCACCGTGGTTTACAGAATTGTTGGGCGAATCGAGCAAAGAGACTGAACTCATTTGATTTTATTAAAAAATCGCAATGGTTGTTTTGCAAACAGCCATTTGCGGTTTTTTTAATTGCCTAAACACATCTCTATGGGTATTGCAGCAAAAACATTGGTCTGGATATCACGTATAGTACTCGGAGGAGTCTTTATTTTTTCCGGATTTGTGAAAGCCATTGATCCGCTGGGTTCGGCCTACAAATTCCAGGACTACTTCATGGCATTCGAAATGGACTGGCTCTTGTTTTCTGCATTGCCCTCCGCCGTCCTGCTCAGCACCCTGGAATTCATTATCGGGGTGGGCATTTTACTCGGACTAAAAATGCGGCTCAGCGCCTGGGGCGGCTTGCTGTTTATGGCCTTCTTTACGCCCCTGACCCTCTACATTGCCATTACCGACCCGGTGCCCGATTGCGGTTGTTTCGGCGACGCCATCATCATCAGCAACTGGGCCACATTCAATAAAAATGTGTTTCTGCTGGCAGCAGCCATCATCCTCTTTATTTTCCGGAATAAAATAAAGCCTCTACTGTCGAATAAAGCAGATGGCTACCTGTTAGTGCTTTTTACCATCGGAATTTTATGGCTTTCGTTTTACTGCCTGCGCAACCTGCCCGTTATCGATTTCCGGCCCTGGAAAGTGGGCAATGATATCACCGAACTCGTAATTCCCACCCATGAGATAGCAGACACCTACCTCATTTTCGAAAACACCGAGACCGGAGAAACAAGGGAGTATCCGGCAGATGATTACCCCTGGGATGACCCGGAGTGGGCGGCTGTGTGGGAATATAAAGACCGGCGGGAAGAGGTCATTCAGCCATATCAGGAGGCGGAGATTGAGGATTTCTACATTGAAGATGAATTCGGAGACGATCTCACCGAGTTTTACATGACAAAACCAGGATACCTGTTCATTGTTGTTGCCCCGGATATTCACAGGTCAAACACCAGGGCTTTCGAAGAAAAAATCACCCCGCTTGCACAAGCAGCTGAAGCAGCAGGCTACCCTCTGATTGTGCTCACCGGTTCAACCCAACGGGCAGCAGACGAATTTCGGCATGCATACCAAACCCCCTATCCGTTTTACCTCTCAGATGAGATAGAACTGAAAACCATCATCCGCTCCAACCCGGGGCTGGTACTGATGAAAGAAGGAGTCGTGAAAGGAAAGTGGGCACATCGGAATATCCCCTCCTTCGAGGAGATTTTGAAGGAAGCGGAAGAATAAGAATCCCACGGCAAGGGTGGAATAGTCGGCGATGCTTTTGGCAAGTGAAATTTGCCCGGACAAGGCTCGGTAGATTCCGGCATGCAAGGGCGATGGGGAAAACAGATTTGCTGTCTGAAGAAACAGGGTTGCTGTATGACTGGTATTTTCAGCCCCGCCTTTTGTCTTTAAAAAATTGTTTCAGCATCACTGCAGAATCCTGCGCTTCAATTCCTTTTAGAACCTGAGTTTTGGGATGAAGCAAGTTACCCGCCACCAGTGTAAATCCCCGTTTTTCATCGTCAGCTCCGTAAACAAGTGTGCCGATCTGGGCCCAGAAAATGGCCCCGGCACACATGTTGCACGGCTCAAGTGTGACGTACAGCGTACAATCTGAAAGGTATTTGCCCCCCAGGAAATCCGAAGCAGCCGTGATGGCCTGCATCTCTGCATGCGCGGTGACATCATTGAGCCGCTCGGTCAGGTTGTGGGTTCGGGCGATGATCCGGTTGTCACTCACCACCACCGCGCCAACAGGGACCTCCCCGGCCTCATAGGCCTTTTCGGCTTCTTTAAGGGCCTCGCGCATGAAATGATCATGTGAATAAGATTGTAAAACCATATTTTTTAGTTTGTCGGGGGCTGACGCCCCTCTGGTTAGTCGGGGGCTATCGCCCCCTCCGGTTGTTGGTTCTC
>SKUN01000126.1 GCA_007129945.1 Bacteroidales bacterium | reverse complement strand
CTTCCTTCCATTGCCACTTTTAACCTGCATGCTTCACTTTTGCCGGATTACCGTGGTGCAGCCCCCATTAACCACGCCATTATCAATGGAGAAAGAGAAACCGGGGTAACCACCTTTCTCATTGATGACAAGATCGACACCGGACACATCCTGTATTGGGATAAGATCACCATAGACGAATTTGAGACTGCAGGCAGCCTCCATGAAAAAGTGAAACAAACAGGCGGCCCCCTGGTACTAAAAACCATTGATGCCCTGGCTCAGAACAAAGCAAAGCCGGTGAAACAGTACAACCTGGTCAGTGATCCGGACAAATTAAACAAGGCACCCAAAATTTACAAAGAAGACTGCCGCATCAACTGGAACCAACCGTGCAGGCAGATAGTCAACCACATTCACGGCCTCAGTCCTGTTCCCGGCGCTTTCACCGACTATCCGGTTTCAGGGGAGCACAGCATGCAGATTAAAATATTCGAGGCAAGATCGCTGGAAACAGATCATGGCCATCCCCCCGGAACCCTTTTAACCGACAACAAAACCTATGTCCATTTCGCCGCGGCAGATGGTCTTGTAAAAGTACACGCCCTCCAGATTCCGGGGAAAAAACGGATGAAAACCGAAGAATTGCTTCGTGGATTCAATTTTCCAGCCTCCCTTTAGCCCTAAAATCTGCCCGGAATCACTGTAAATTCCCCACCGGATCGTCGGAAAAGGCCGGAAAACAGGATAATTGGGCTTAGTTATTAACAAAAACCCCGTTTTTATTAACAAAAGCCCAGATTTCCCCCGTTAAACTTGCATTTTCTGGGAAATAACCTATATTTGCATTGGTTAATGGAAGTTATCCGACTATTTTTTAACCAAAAAAACTAAAAAGAGATGAACAAAGCAGAATTAATTGATGCAATTGCATCGGAAGCGAATCTTACGAAAGCAGACGCCAAAAGAGCACTTGACGCCTTCATCGATTCCACAACTAAGGCATTGAAGAAGGGTGACAGGGTAGCCCTGGTTGGCTTCGGATCTTTCTCTGTTTCGAAAAGAGAGGCACGCAAAGGCCGTAACCCGCAAAGCGGTAAGGAAATTACCATCCCCGCTAAAAAAGTGGTTAAATTCAAAGCCGGTGCCGAACTTGCTGACAAAGTGAAGTAAGGCCTGACTTTCGAAAAGCACAAAAGCCCTGGTAATTCTACCGGGGCTTTTTTTATGGGATTGAGGCGATTATTTTTAACTTTGAAGCAGTTCTCAGCCTCGCCGATCGCAGGCGATATTCAACAAACAATGGCATCGCATGGACAAAGAAAACAAACGCGCACAATTCGACCCCAGCGGAGTGGGGAATAAAAACAACAATATTTTCGGATTACCTTTTGAGGTGGAAGAATCCCGGCTGGTGTTCATCCCCGTGCCATGGGATGTTACCGTAACCAATACCAAAGGGGCTGCAGAGGGGCCGCAGAACGTTTTTTCCAGTTCTTTTCAGATCGACCTCTACGATCCGATGGTACCCGGCGCCTGGAAGGCAGGGATGGCCATGGAGCAGATCGACCCGGGCATTATCTCCACCAACCAACAGGTCAGGCTCCAGGCAGAAAAGGTGATCCGTTTTCTGGAAGATGGTGGTGATGTGGATGAAAACGCACATATACAGGGATTGATCAATTCTGTCAATGAAGCCTGCGAATCCCTTGCCCTCACCCTGGAAAAATCCACACTCCAGTACCTTGAGAACAACCAGCTGCCTTTTCTGATCGGGGGAGATCATAGCTGTACCACAGGGCAGATCAGGGCTCTTGCCAGGGAAAGCGAATTCGGCATCCTTCAAATCGACGCTCATGCCGATATGCGCAAAGACTACCAGGGATTTACCCATTCACATGCATCTGTGATGCACCAAGCGCTTGAGACCAAAGGGGTAACACAGATTGTCCAGGTGGGGATCCGCGAATTGTGCAATGAAGAGGTGCAGGTCATCTCGCAAAACCACAAAAAGGTGAAGACCTATTTTGACCACGATCTGCACGAACGCCTGTTTGAAGGGGAAAACTGGTCAGATATCTGCACGGAAATTATTGAAAAACTTCCCGATAATATTTATGTCACTTTTGATGTGGACGGGCTGGAACCCTCCCTCTGTCCGGGCACAGGCACCCCCGTTCCCGGCGGATTGTCTTTCAATCAGGCCATTTACCTGCTGGAAACAGCCATGAAAATGGGCAAACGTATCATCGGTGCTGACCTGGTGGAAACCGGTCCTACCCCGCTTGACGGGATTGTATCCTGCAGGATCATCTACCGGATGGCGGGCATGATGATTCAAAGCAACGAATGACCCCTTCCCACGGAAGGCCAGTGACCTATGGAAGGGCAGTGCCGTAATGCGGTCAGGCAAATGTTCCGGCATACAGGTAATCAGACCTGATCGCCAAAGCTTTGGATCAATTGCCTGAAACGATCTCCCCGCTCCTCAAAATTCCGGAAAGCATCATAACTGGGTGCAGCAGGAGATAAAAGACAAGCTTTCCCTACCGGGGTACGTGCAAAGGCCTGTCGAACTCCTTCATCAAAATCTTCAGCCAGCAGGCAATCCTTGTTCTCAAACCCTTTTAACCCGGAGGCAATGGCCAGCATCCGCCGTCCGGCTTCCCCGGTAAACACAATTGTCTGCACAGAGGCAGCAGCCAAAAAGCTGATCAGCGGGGCATAAGCCACCCCCCGGTCTTTGCCGCCAAGGATCAGTACCGCCACCTCCGGCAAGGCCCTGACCGCTGCCATGGTGGCCTCGGGAATGGTGGAAATGGAATCATTGTAAAACTGCTTCCCCCGGCAGGTCCCGATATATTCCAGGCGGTGTGTCAGTCCTTTAAAGCCCGCCACCGCCGAAGCAACCGTTTCTTTTCCCACTCCTTTCAGGATGGCAACTCCTGCAGCAGCGGCAATATTCTGCAGATTATGATTGCCTGGCAGCAGGCGATCGCGGCATATATTATTGATCACCACGGGTTCCTGCCCGCTATTTGTAATAACCACCATATCCTCTCCACGGCAAAATACCCCACCGGTATCTTCCTCCGGTTGACTGAGCCGAATCCGTTTCGACGGGATGGAAATATCGGGAAGCACCTTGCTCAGGACCGGATT
>SKUN01000110.1 GCA_007129945.1 Bacteroidales bacterium | reverse complement strand
CCCACACATTCGAAAGGTTTCACCCCTGTTGTCCCGCTCAGTTCTTCCAGTATCCCGATAAGGTTTTCATCGGTGAAAAGATCCTTTCCAAAAATTCGGGTCAATTCGTGCTGCGCCAAAAACGGGGACAAAATAATGTAGGTAAACAGGCATTTCGGGCAGGCACCGCACCAGCTATCTGTCTTGCTTCCGACATTACAGCTTTTGAACACGTCATGATACCGGCTATACCGGGAAAACAAGGCAGCGATCTGTAACTCGTTCAGGGGGCGAAGGAAACTGAAATAATTTATAGATTTATCCAGATGTGCCGACACATAATGACGGAAATCCTGTTCAAAGTCGAGCGATTTGCTGTATTGATGATTGATCCCTGTTCCCGGGATCGTAGGCTCACTGGCACTGGACTCATTGGAAAGGGCAATATGCCGGATCCCTGTACATGTTGCAACAAATACCGACGCAAAAGCCAGCATGGCCGAAAATGGAGTATGGCCATTCAGGAAACCCTCCTCGTTCAGCCGGAGCAGGAGAGGTTCCATTTTCCGCGTCATGACAATGCCATTGTCATCTGGCGATGCAACTTCAAGTACCTGGTTCGTGGCCCCCCTGGGGTTCACCACAAATGGAACAATCCGGAACCCCGGCAATTTAAGTAACTCAAGGCTTACCGCCGAGTCTTTACCCCCCCCAACCGGTACCAGGACCTGATCCCCTTCATCATCGGGTTTTTCAGAAGACAAACCGGGAAAGGGCTGACTGTTTTCATCGAAAACAAATTCCACCATTTCAGGTCCGGGAATATCAATCCCGTTCATATAAAAAAACTCTCCAAGACCCTGGCGGTACAAATTCTTCCACCAGGATTGCTGCGCGGAGGATAAACGGTGTGGTTGAATAAGAATCCGGGGCGAACAAAAAGCTTTCCAGTAACTGACCATTTCTATCATCCCCAGGTGAAACGCCAGGCTTTCAGGGATTACACGGGATAGCATACGGTCCGCATATCCGCCGAAATCGATGGTCCACCGGGGCCGGAATACCATATCTGTACCTGCCTCAAATTCAAAATCAATGTGCAGTCCGCCTGGCCACCGGCTCACTGCAAAGTTTTTATAGGTAAATACAGGGTATTTCTCCCTCAGCTCGTGATATCTGTGTGTGTTGTCGCTTCTTTCCATTTGAACATTGGCAAAGTTTTTGGTGTTCTACTGGTGAACACAGTTCAAAATTAAGAAAATCCCCCAAGTGTGCATGCCTTTGCCCGGCAAATCACTTTGGGGATCAATCGAAGAAGTGATTATGATGAAAAGAAACCCGAACAAACCCGCCAGCGGAAAACTGCTGATCAGTGAACCTTCACTGCGCGACTTTTATTTTGGCCGCAGTGTGGTGTTGCTGGTGGAACACAATACAAAGGAAGGCACCATCGGACTTATTCTTAATAAACCCATACATCTGAAACTGAACCAGGTCGTCAAGGAGTTCCCTGACAATGAATTTCCGCTGTTCCTGGGCGGACCGGTACATCCTGAACGGCTTTTCTATGTGCATACCCTTGGCGATAAAGTACCAGGCAGTATTGAGGTCATACCCGGCCTGTATTGGGGTGGTGATATCGAAAAGATCATGGATCTGATCAAGCTCAACCTGGTCACTCCTGAAGATGTGCGTTTTTTTATTGGTTATGCCGGATGGGAATCCAAACAGCTGGACACCGAAATGAAGGAAAAATCATGGGTGGTCACCCAGTGCAGCCTGGAAACAGTGATGGAGCGGCACCCGGAAAAACTATGGAGCAACATGCTGAAAGAAATGGGTAACGATTATGCCATCTGGGCCAACTTTCCGTCCGACCCCATCCTGAACTGATCCCTGTAAAAAATACAGGTCTGTATCTTAAGGATTACAGGCCTGCATCATAAGGAATAACAGCCTGCAATTTCGCTGCATTTTACTGACCGAATAACAGGGAAATCACCTGATCCGGTTTAACCGTTTCTCCTTTGATGATGCAGTGGGCCTGCAAATAATAGTTTTCTCGTTCTTTTAGCCTGGTTTTTACAATTTCCAACAATTCCTCCCCCTTGTATCCGCTGACCATGGGTCTTTCCCTGCGTGCAAATTCAAGCCGGTGCGCCAGGCTTAGCGGACTCATTTTCAGGTAGACGGTTTTTCCTGCTGCTTTCATGAATTCCATGTTGTCATAAAAACAGGGTGTCCCTCCCCCGGTGGCAATAACTCCTTCGGATATTTCCAAAGTCTTGTGAAGCACCTTCTTTTCCAGTTCCCTGAAAGCCGCCTCACCCTCCCTGGCAAACAATTCCGGCACGGTAAGTCCCGACTCGGCTTCCACGGCATCGTCAAGGTCCAGAAAGGAGTATTCCAGCTTCCTGGCCAACCGCTTTCCGAAGGAACTTTTTCCGCATCCCATAAACCCGATCAGGTAAATCCGCATCACTATTCTTTCTGGCAAAAGTATGGCAAAAAAGGCAAAGGCAAACCATTTCAGCGGAAAAACGCCTATCTTTGACTGCTATGACAAAAATCGTAACAGTGATCGGAGCAAGGCCGCAATTCATAAAAGCGGCCCCTGTCAGCAAAGCCATCAGTGACACAGAAGGCCTGGTGGAATACCTGGTTCACACCGGGCAGCATTTTGACGACAATATGAGCCAGGTATTTTTCAACCAGATGGGCATTCCAAAGCCGGACAAACAACTGAACATTCACAGTATGTCGCATGGGGCCATGACAGGCCGGATGACGGAAGAGATTGAAAAGATCCTGATTAAGGAACAACCCGACTGGGTAATGGTTTACGGTGATACCAACTCTACCCTGGCCGGCGCACTGGCAGCAATCAAGCTGCATATCCCTGTGGCCCACGTGGAAGCCGGCCTCCGCTCCTTCAACATGGAAATGCCCGAAGAAATTAACCGGATACTGACCGACAGGATCAGCCGGTTGCTGTTTTGCCCAACGCTGACTGCTGAAGAAAATCTGAAGAAAGAAGGGTTTGACCACTTTCCCTGCCACGTGTTTACCACAGGTGATGTAATGTATGATGCCGCCCTGTTTTTCAGGGGAAAAGCAACTGCACCCAGGGGGGTCAGCATACCGAGACATTTTGTACTCGCTACGGTACATCGCCAGGAAAACACCGACACCCCTGAAAACCTTCACAACATCATCGCGGCACTAAATGAGATCTCCTCTCAGATTCCTGTAGTGTTCCCGGTGCATCCGAGAACAGCCAAAATCCTTGAGGAAAACCCAGGTATGCTTTCAGAAAACGTGGTGACCACCTCTCCGCTGGGTTACCTGGAGATTATTTACCTGCTGGAGCATTGCCGGATGGTATTAACCGACAGTGGCGGGCTCCAGAAGGAAGCCTACATTTTCCAAAAACCCTGTATCACCCTGCGGAAGGAAACGGAATGGACTGAGTTGGTGGAACTTGGATGCAATATGCTGGCAGGCAGTGACATCAAGCGTATACGGGCGGCCTTTTCCCACTTTATGGTTCATAAGGTTAAATTCACTGAGGGGTTATACGGAAAAGGAAATGCCTCAGCGGTTATCGCCGAGGCATTCCGTGATATCAAATAATCCGGCAGAGCTTCCGGCCAGCCGGGCAATCCAGCCTGGCCGAAGTGCCCGGGCGGCGAAAACCCAAACGGCCTATACGTACCCCTGGGCGATCATGGCATCTGCCACTTTTACAAATCCACCGATATTGGCACCTTTCACATAATTCACATAATCCCCCTCTTTACCAAATTTCATGCAGGTATTGTGAATATTGATCATGATGTTGTGAAGCCGCTGATCCACCTCTTCGCGTGTCCAGGCCATCCGCAGGGCATTCTGACTCATTTCAAGGCCTGAAGTGGCCACGCCTCCGGCATTGGCTGCTTTTCCGGGTCCATAAAGAATCTTGTTTTCCAGGAACACTTCCACAGCTTCAGGTGTAGATGGCATATTGGCCCCTTCTGATACGCATATACATCCGTTTTTCACCAGGGCTTTGGCTTCTTCCTCATTTAGCTCATTTTCGGTAGCACACGGAAGGGCAATCTCACATTTCTCCATCCACGGACGGGAAACACCCTCCACGTATTTTGCTCCAAACTCATCAGCATATTCACGAATCCGGCCCCGCTTAATGTTTTTCAGGTTCTGGACATACGCCAGTTTCTCTGAGTCAATGCCGTCCTTGTCATAAATGTATCCGCTGGAATCGGACAACGTGACCACTTTGCCACCAAGTTCTATGATCTTTTCGGTCGCGAACTGCGCCACATTTCCGGATCCGCTGATCGCCACCGACTTGCCTTTAATCTCCTCATTGATGGTTGCAAGCATCTCCTGAGCGAAGTAAACCGTTCCGTAACCGGTTGCCTCCGGCCGGATCAGGCTTCCGCCGTATTCAAGACCTTTGCCTGTAAACACCCCTGTAAACTCATTGCGAATACGTTTATACTGTCCGTACATAAAGCCAATCTCACGGCCTCCAACGCCGATGTCGCCGGCAGGAACGTCAGTATCAGGTCCGATATGGCGATAAAGTTCCGTCATCAGGCTCTGGCAGAAGCGCATTACTTCTTCATCCGACTTTCCTTTCGGATCAAAGTCAGATCCGCCTTTACCCCCGCCCAGCGGCAAGGATGTCAGACTGTTCTTAAAAACCTGCTCGAAAGCCAGAAATTTGAGCACACCGAGGTCTACCGTCGGGTGAAAGCGCATCCCTCCCTTATAGGGGCCGATGGCACTGTTCATCTCTATACGATAGCCCCTGTTGATCTGCACCTCTCCTTTGTCATCAATCCATGGTATACGGAAAATGATTACCCGCTCGGGCTCGATCATTCGTTCGAATACTTTGACAGCCTTGTACTTGGGATTCTCATCAAGGAAAGGGAGAATGGTTTCAGCGACCTCCTTTACGGCCTGATGAAAAGCCTTTTCCGAAGGATTCTTTGTCTCTACTAAATCCATGAATTTTTTTACTGTAGCGTCCATTGTTTTGGGTTTAATGAATGAATAACTGACAATACGAAACAATGTTAGGGCATTTTCAGGGGGAATCATCTAAAATGCAAAAACAAATTTTTATTGGTTTATCCTTGTATATGTCAGATATTTTTATATAAACGCTGGCTATAATTTCCGGAGTTTAATATTAGATAAAACATCCGTTGATACCTTCGCAGAAATTTGTATTTTCATGGGCATAATTGTTATCATTGCATCCATGAAGGGAAAAACAAATATACCCACCCCACAGGAGGACAAAGCCTACTCACCGGCACCCTCTGAACAATCGCTGACCATCAGCCAGGATGAAATTCAAAAGCTGCTGCGCGAAAAAAAAGAACGCCTGAAGGAATTGGGTGCCATCCACCACACGACCAATATCCTGAAAGAGGACAAGCCTGTTGAGGAAATGCTTCAGCAAATTGCAAAGGTTCTTCCACCGGCGTGGCAGCATCCCGAAGATGCGGTGGCCCGGATCAAATATGGCGACAAGGTATTTGTCAGCAAATCAAAATTTGAGGAAACCTCATGGGTGCAACGCAAAACATTTGAAACCATTGACGGCAGCGAAGGTGCCATTGAGGTGTTTTACCAGAAGGAATACCCTGAAGAGGAGGAAGGTCCGTTTTTCATCGAAGAACGCCAGTTGATCAATAACCTGAGCAGCCTGATCACAGGTCACCTGAATACCCGGATCGGGAAAGAGTTGCTGCAGAAGGAAAAGCCCTCCAGGCAGGAAACAGACACCCTGCCCGCGGAAAGGTCACACTCCGCCATGAGCCGGCGGCTTTTGCAGAAATTTCTCAACAAGCACAATTCCGACCGCGACATTTACCACGACCTCATGCAGTACAAGGTTCGTGAGATCCTCCTTGTGGCCAACCTTTACGACGCCTATATCATTGAAGAGGAAGGCCGGTTTTTTGAGCAGGTTACAGGTGAATACCATCAGCTGAACCTATCCTCCGCCCCCCGTATCACTGGCGTGTCTACCCCCGAGGAAGCCCTGGAGAAATTACAGGAAAAACATTTTGACATGGTGATCGTCATGATGGGGGTGGAAAAATCAACGCCCATTCAGCTAAGCCGCATCATCAAACAGATATACAACAACATCCCCATTTTTATGTTGCTGAACAATAACAGCGACATTGCCCTGTTCGAGGATGGGAAAAAGCCGATCACCTCCATTGATAAGGTGTTTGTGTGGAACGGTGACTCCAAGGTTTTCCTGGCCATGGTAAAGTACAATGAAGACAAAGTGAATGTGGGAAACGACACGAAAATAGGCATGGTACAAGTGATCCTGCTGGTGGAAGATTCAGCAAAGTACTATTCCCGGTACCTTCCCATATTGTACTCCATTGTGATCGAACAAACCCAGCACCTGATTGAGGAAGTAAATACCGATGAGCTCTACAAGCTTCTCAAAATGCGGGTAAGGCCGAAAATTTTGCTTGCTTCCACCTATACAGAAGCCATAAATCTGTTCAACCAATACAAAGACAACCTGCTTTGCCTTATTTCGGATGTGAAATTTGAGAAGGATGGTGAAATGGATAACCGGGCAGGACTGAAACTGATGGAGTATGCCAAGCAATCTACCCCAAACCTTCCAACGGTGCTACAGTCTTCAGACCCGGAAAACGCCAGTGAAGCCTATAAGCTGCAAAGTACTTTCATTAACAAAAACTCTGACACCCTTAAACAGGATCTGCAGAGTTTCATCAACTATTATCTGGGGTTCGGGCACTTCATTTACAAAGATGAAACCGGTCGGCGCGAAATCGCCGTGGCCCGTTCCATGAAAGAATTCCGCACCCACCTGAAGACCATCCCGGAAAAATCACTGCTCTATCATGCGAAAAAAGATCATTTTTCACATTGGCTCATGGCCAGGGGTGAAATTCAGATCGCACGACGCATCAAACCACTGAGAGTGGATGATTTCAAATCATCCGGCAGCCTGCGCCACTACCTGATCGATGTCATTGACGAATGCATCCATGACAAGCAACGTGGAAAGGTGATCAATTACGAAGAATCTGCCCTGCTTGACGACACCAATATTGTAAGTATGTCACCGGGCTCACTGGGAGGTAAAGGGCGTGGACTGGCATTTATCAATATGATCATCAACAGCTTTGATTTCAATGAACTGGTGCCCGATATCCGGATCTCCACCCCGCGCACTTCCATCATCGGCACCGAAGAATTTGAGCGTTTTATTCACAACAACGACCTGTATAACAAAATATACGGCGAAACGGATTATGACAAGATAAAAGCCCTTTTCCTGGGCGGACACCTGACCCCCACCCTGCGCAAACGTCTTAAAACATACCTTTCAGTAAACCAGAAACCATTGGCCATACGGTCATCCAGTTTGTTTGAGGATTCATTGATGCAGCCATTTGCCGGAATTTTCGATACCTTTTTGCTCCCAAACAAACATCCCGACCCTGATGTGCGGCTAAAACAGACCATGGACGCCATCAAACTGGTATACGCCTCCATATTCTCACCCACAGCCCAGTCTTATTTCAGGGCCGTGAATTATAAAATCGAGGAGGAAAAAATGGCCGTGGTGATTCAGGAAGTGGTGGGCCACGAGTATGAAAGGTTTTTTTATCCGCACATCAGTGGTGTTGCACAGTCTTATAATTTTTATCCTTATTCCTATATGAAACCGGAGGAGGGTTTTGCCTCCATAGCCATGGGCCTGGGCAAATATGTGGTGGAGGGAGAAAAGACTTATCGGTTCTCCCCGGTTCACCCTCAGTTGGAGATGTATACCCCGAAAGAGTTGTTCAAAAATTCACAGGTTCATTTTTATGCCGTGGATCTGGACAAGAAAGAGTTGAATTTGCTCGAGGGAGAGGATGCCGGACTTACCAAGCTGGAGATCGAGCAGGCAGAGAAACACGGTACGCTGAGACATTGCGCATCGGTATACGATATCAACAGTGAGCGGACCATCCCCGGAATTACAAATGCAGGCCCCCGCGTGGTCAATTTTGCCAACATCCTCAAGTACGACTACATTCCGCTGGCCAAATCAATTGAAACCATCCTCGATATTATTTCCGAATCAATGGGAACGCCCATTGAGATGGAATTTGCCATTGACCTGAACAAAGACAGGGAAGGACAAGCTACTTTCTATTTACTACAGATCAAACCCCTGATCAAGAACATCATTGAAGCCGACATCAATATTGACAATATCGACAATGAACGCCTGTTGCTCTACAGTGAGAACGGCATGGGCAACGGGCGGATCAAAGGACTTCAGGACGTAGTGTTTGTGGACCCGGATCGCTTCGACAAACTGAAAACTGAAAAGATCAGGGACGAAATCGATGAGATCAACGCCAGCCTCGCTAAAAAAGGCAGAAAGTATATCCTGGTCGGACCGGGAAGATGGGGAACACGCGATCGTTTTATCGGCATCCCGGTAAACTGGTCACAAATATCCAATGCACGCATCATTGTGGAAGTGAGTATGGAAGACTTTCCCCTTGATGCATCCCTGGGCTCCCACTTTTTCCATAACGTGATATCCATGAATGTGGGCTATTTCTCCGTGAAGCACAATGACCTGATCGATTACATTGACTGGGAAATAATTAAAGATGCCCGCATCATCAATGAAAAAAAATACGTAAAACACATCCGTTTCAATAAGCCGCTGGAAGTGATCATGGACGGAAAAAAGCGGGCCGCCCTGATCTATCACCAGGAAAACGGAACCAATAAACAAGTAAGCGACAAAGAATGACGACCGAACAATCAAAATACCAATACGACGAAAAATTCGCGACCGACACCTATGAGTTCAAGGAGATATCCTACGAAGATCTGATGCAGAAACGCATTATCAATGTGTTGCTTATATGCAGTAACTATGATGCTTTTATGCTGGAGGAGGACGGCCGGATCAATGAAAAGATTTTCCTGGAGTACACCTCCAAAAACCTTCGTTACCCCCCTCAGTTTACCCAGGCAAGCTCTTCCGAGGAGGCCTTTCGCAAACTGGAGGAAAAGGATTACGACCTGGTGATCACCATGCTCAACGTCGGCAGGATCGACTGCTTTGAAATGGCCAAAAAAGTTAAGAAACGCCACCCCGGAATTCCCATCGTGGTATTGACCCACTTTTCCAGGGAGGTATCCCTTAAGCTTCGAAATGAAGACCTGAGTTCCATCGATTACGTATTCAGCTGGCTTGGTAACGCGGGGCTGCTGCTGGCCATCATCAAGCTGCTGGAAGACAGGATGAATGCCGATTTCGACATCGAGAAAGTGGGCGTACAGGGCATCCTGCTGGTGGAAGACTCGGTCCGGTATTATTCCTCCTACTTGCCCACCATTTACAAGGTGATCTTTGACCAGACCAATGAGTTGATGACAGAAGGGCTCAATGAGCACCGGAAAACTCTCAGAATGCGTGCCCGCCCGAAGATCCTGCTGGCCAAATCCTATGATGAGGCTTTGGCGCTGTACAGGAAATACAAAGACAATCTTTTGGGGATTATTTCGGATATCAGCTACCACAAGGGCGGCAAAAGGGATAACCAGGCCGGGGTCAAGCTGGCCACCCACGTTCGCAGGAAGAACAGTCAGATACCCATCCTGCTGCAGTCATCTGAAAAATGGGATGCAACCATCAACAAAAACATTGATGTCAGTTTTATCAACAAATACTCCAAAACACTGCTCATCGAGCTCAAGCACTACATTAAGGAAAATTATGGCTTTGGTGATTTTGTGTTCAAGAATAAAGATACCGGTATGGAGCTTGGCAGGGCCAACAACCTTCACTCCCTGCAGGTAAAAATTACCCATGCCGACCCAAAGGTCCTGGAATACCATGTTTCCAACAACCATTTCTCCAGGTGGCTCAAGGCAAGGGCCCTGTTTTCCATAGCCAATGTGTTTGCCCAAAAAAGCCGGGACGATTTCAATAATGTGGAAGAGATCAGAAGCTACCTGATCGACACCATTGCCAATTACCGCCGCACAAAAGGGCGTGGCATCATTGCCAGTCATCTTGACGAATACGCGGTTTTCACCAGGCTGGGCGACGGGCAGCTGGGGGGTAAGGCACGCGGACTGGCTTTCATTGACTCTGTGATTAACAAACACAAGATCATGAACCTCTGGGAGGGTGTAAGTTTATCCATCCCCCGTACCGTGGTGCTGACCACTGATATCTTTGATGAATTCATGGAGGAAAATGAACTCTATGATTTTACACTCTCTGACGTAAGCGATGACGAAGTACTCAATCGCTTTGTTCAAAGCAAAAGTCCGTCCAGGATGCGATCCTACATCAAGGAGATCGTCGACTTTTTCAAATCACCGCTTGCTGTCAGGTCATCCAGCTTGCTGGAGGACAGCCATTACCAACCCTTTGCCGGCGTATACTCCACTTACATGATCCCCAACAATCATCACGACCGGAACGTGTGTATACAGCAACTGGACCAGGCCATCAAAAGTGTTTACGCATCCGTTTTTTACGGAGAGAGCAAAGCCTATATCGAAGCCACTTCCAATGTCATTGATGAGGAAAAAATGGCCGTGGTGATCCAGGAATTGTCTGGCCGGTCTTACGACAATATGTTTTATCCCACCATTTCAGGGGTTGCCCGTTCGGTAAACTTCTACCCCATCGAACCCGAAAAGTATGAGGACGGGGTAGCCAATATTGCATTCGGACTGGGGAAAACCATTGTGGATGGCGGGGTTTCCTTCCGTTTTTCGCCCAAACATCCGCAGCAGGCACTACAACTGGCCAATACAGACATTGCACTGCGCGATAGTCAGCGGGAGTTTTACAGCCTGAATATGGATCCGGAGAAATACCATCCGGCAGTGGACGATTCTGTAAGCCTGCATAAGCTCAGGATCCGCAACCTGAAGGGCTCCTCTTCACTCAAATATGTGGCCTCAACTTACGATTACGAAGATCAGATCATCCGTGACGGACTCTATGAAGGAGGAACCCGGATTATTACCTTTGCCAATGTGTTGAAACACGGTTCTTTCCCCCTGGCTGACATCCTGAATAAGTTACTCCGCATCGGGCAAAAGGAAATGAACAACCAGGTGGAGATTGAATTTGCCGTCAGCCTGGATGTGCCCAAAGGGGAAAAACAACAGTTTCACTTCCTGCAGATCCGTCCGGTGGTTGAAACACAGGAGAAAAATCAGGTCAAACTCAGTGCTCACAAAAAAAGCTCCACCATCGTAATCAGTCACAACGCACTCGGCAATGGCATCATTGAAGGGATCCATGACTTTATTTATGTAAAACCGGGGTCGTTTGATGCAGCCCACACCGAAAAGATCGCGGAAACGATCGGAAAGCTGAATAAACAATGTCTGCAGGAGAAAAATTACTATCTCCTTGCAGGGCCCGGACGCTGGGGATCAAATGACCCCTGGCTCGGCGTACCGGTTAAATGGGCGCAGATATCGGCAGCACGCCTCATCATTGAATCCGGATTGAAAGACTTCAGGATCGACCCCAGCCAGGGCACCCATTTCTTCCAGAATCTCACCTCTTTCAGCGTGGGATACTTCACCATTAACCCTTATATGAATGACGGACATTATGATGTGGACTACCTCGATAAACAGGAAGCTGTTTATGAAGATGACTTTGTGAGGCATGTCCGTTTTGACTGCCCGCTTACCATAAAAATTGACGGGAGTAAAAAAGCCGGAAT
>SKUN01000158.1 GCA_007129945.1 Bacteroidales bacterium | reverse complement strand
TCTGCGTACGGAACTCAGATAAAAGGGTTCGCTTGATGTATCCCAGATGTGAAACGGTGATCACCACATCCTCATCCGGAATGGTATCTTCAATACGGAAATCATTGGCCGTATACTCAATTTCTGTCAACGTCTTGTCGCCGAAACGCTCTTTCATTTCCAGCAACTCTTCTTTGATAATGGACATTCTCAGGGTAATATCCGCCAGTACAGATTTCAGGTAATCAATCTTTTTTAGCAGTTCCTCGTATTCTTTCTGTATCTTTCCTCTTTCCAGCCCGGTAAGCCGTTGCAATCGCATGTCCAGAATCGCTTTTGCCTGTACCTCTGAGAGGTCAAACTTCTCCATTAACCCGGTTCTGGCTTCATCGGGTGTCTGGGATGCACGGATCAGTGCGATCACTTCGTCTATGTTATCCAGGGCCACAAGCAACCCCTCAAGTATATGGGCACGCTTCTGCGCTTCACGAAGATCATACTCAGCCCGTCTGGTAATCACTATATGACGGTGATCAACGTAGTGTTTGATCAGTTCCTTCAGGTTCAGTAGCTGCGGCCTGCCATTGACCAGTGCAATGCTGTTGACACTGAAAGCGTTCTGCAGTGAAGTATGCTGATAGAGCCGGTTCAGCACCACGTTTGGCACGGCATCTCTGCGGAGCTCATAGACAATTCTGAGCCCGCTCCGGTCCGATTCATCCCTGATATCGGTGATTCCTTCAATTTTTTTCTCATTGACCAGGTCGGCGGTCCGCTTGATCATTTCTGCCTTATTGACCTGGTAGGGAATGGAGGTAACCACAATGGCTTCCTTATTTTCACTGATATTTTCAATGGTTGCCTCTCCCCTGACGACAACCCGGCCACGACCGGTATGGTAGGCATCTTTTACCCCTTCATGTCCATATATTAAACCCCCGGTAGGGAAATCCGGGCCTTTGATGTGCTGCATCAGTTCGTCAATGGTAATGTCGTTGTTGTCAATATACGCCACCGTACCATCAATTACTTCACTGAGGTTATGGGGAGGTATATTGGTGGCCATACCTACGGCAATTCCTGAGGAACCGTTAACCAGCAGGTTGGGGATTTTTGCCGGCAAAACCGTAGGTTCTTTCAGCGTGTCATCGAAATTCAGCTGAAAATCAACGGTTTCTTTGTCAATATCTGCCAGCATCTCTTCGGCGATCTTCTGCATTCTGGCTTCAGTGTAACGCATGGCTGCCGGGCTGTCACCATCGATACTGCCATAGTTACCTTGTCCATCAACCAGCGGATATCGCAAAGACCAATCCTGTGCCATCCTGACCATGGCGTCATACACGGAGCTGTCACCATGCGGGTGATACTTACCAAGCACCTCCCCCACTATTCTGGCAGACTTTTTGTAGGGTCTGTTACTGAGTGTTCCTAATTCATACATACCGAACAGCACCCTGCGATGCACAGGTTTTAGCCCGTCACGAACGTCAGGGAGTGCCCGCGAGACAATTACAGACATGGCATAGTCGATATATGCCGTCTTCATCTGTTCCTCAATATCAACCTTTAATATCGTTTCTTCTGACATGCTGAAAATCAATAAATTTTATATAGGGATTTCGGAAAATTCAAGCACACGAAAATACGTTTTTTTTCCGTATCTGCGTCATTTATTATGCACAGGATTTCGTCCGGATTCCAACATTTGCAATTAATATTTGTTAATTGAATGTAGTTGGTTTTCGCTTTTTGATTAATATTGTATTTAAATAACTATTGAACTCAAAACTGAATATGGAAGCAAAATTTTCTCCGGTAGTTAAAGATGTCATTACCTACAGTCGTGAAGAGGCTCTACGCAACGGTAACGATTACATAGGCATTGAGCACTTTATGCTGGGACTGATACGTGAAGGAGAAAACCTCGCTATACAAGTACTGTCACAACTTGGAATAGACCTGGAGCAGTTAAAACGCTCCATTGAAAAAACGATCAGGGGGCAATCACCCCGGAATCGAAACGTGGAAAATATACCCCTTGTCAAACAAGCTGAACGTGTTCTGAAGATCACCTACCTGGAGGCCAAACTATTCAACAGCGACCTGATCGGTGCGGAGCATTTGCTGCTGTCCATTCTGAAAGATCAGGATAATCTGGGCACTCGCCTGCTGAATCAGCAAGGGGTTGATTACCAGATTATAAAAGAAGAGTTGGATCTCATGAGGAGTGAGTTTACCGATGAACCGCCTCCAAAGGATGTGCGGAATGAGCTGACACCCAGTGAGGAGGATGATCCATCTGAGGGAGGTTTCGGCAGTTCCATGAAAAAAGGCGGGGAGAAATCAAGTACCCCTGTACTGGATAATTTCGGGCGGGATCTCACTTTCGCCGCCGAAGAAGGTCGTCTTGACCCGGTGGTCGGGAGAGAAAAAGAACTGGAAAGAATAGCGCAGATCCTTTCGCGCCGTAAGAAAAACAATCCCATACTCATCGGGGAGCCCGGTGTGGGTAAGTCTGCCATCGCTGAAGGGCTTGCCATGCGCATTGTGGACCGGAAAGTTTCGAGGGCCTTATTCAACAAGCGCATCGTAACCCTTGATATTGCCTCACTTGTGGCCGGAACCAAGTACAGGGGGCAGTTTGAAGAACGTATGAAGGCACTGCTCAATGAACTTGAAAAGAATCCCCATGTGATCCTTTTTATTGATGAGCTGCATACCATCGTAGGTGCAGGTGGTGCCAGCGGTTCACTGGATGCCTCCAATATGTTCAAGCCTGCCCTGGCACGGGGAGAGATTCAGTGCATCGGGGCAACCACCATGGATGAGTACAGGCAGCACATTGAGAAAGACGGTGCCCTGGAACGGCGTTTTCAAAAAATCATCATTGATCCGACCACTGCGGAAGAAACCATTGAGATCCTGAATAATATTAAGTCGAAATATGAAGATCACCACCTGGTGAATTATTCTAAAGAAGCCATCAAGGCCTGTGTCTATCTTACAGATCGCTATTTAAGTGATCGTTACCTTCCTGACAAGGCCATTGACGCAATGGATGAATCCGGTTCAAGGGTTCACATCACCAATATCCGTGTCCCTGATGCCATTGTCAAGGTTGAAAGTCAAATTGATAAGGTCAGGGATGAGAAGACGGCAGCCATTAAAAGTCAAAAGTACGAACAGGCGGCCAAATACCGTGACCAGGAAAGAGAGCTGATGGATCAGCTGGAGGCTGAAAAGAAGAAATGGGAGGAAGACTCGCGCCTGAACCGCGAACAGGTAACAGACCAGAATGTGTCGGAAGTGGTATCCATGATGACCGGTGTGCCGGTTCAGCGGATTGCCATGAATGAAAGTGAACGCCTGATCAATATGGAGCAGGACCTGGAAAAAAGTGTGGTCGGCCAGCAGGATGCCATTAAAAAAATTGTCAAAAGTATCCGGCGGAATCGTGCAGGACTGAAAGATCCTGCCAAGCCCATCGGTTCGTTCATTTTTCTCGGCCCCACGGGTGTGGGTAAGACCCACCTGGCCAAGGTGCTGTCACATCATTTGTTCGATACAGATGATGCCATTATTCGCATTGACATGAGCGAATACATGGAGAAATTTGCCGTCAGCCGTCTTGTGGGAGCCCCTCCGGGATATGTCGGGTATGAGGAAGGTGGTCAGCTTACAGAAAAGGTCCGGCGCAAACCTTATTCCGTATTGTTGCTTGATGAAATTGAAAAAGCGCACCCCGACGTATTTCACCTCTTGCTGCAAATGCTGGACGACGGTCAGCTGACTGACAGTCTGGGACGCCGGGTGGATTTTAAGAATACCATCATTATTATGACCTCCAATATCGGATCCCGGCAGCTGAAAGATTTTGGCATGGGTGTGGGTTTCAATACCCCTGCCCGCCAGGCGGCATCCAAAGAGTATACGCAAAGCGTCATTGAGAATGCCCTGAAAAAAACCTTTGCCCCCGAATTCCTGAACAGGGTTGATGATGTGGTTATTTTTGATTCACTGTTAAAAGAGCACATTTTCAAGATCATTGATATTGAACTGAGGAAACTGTTTAAGCGTATTGATGACCTGGGATACCAAATCAAACTTACCGATACGGCCAAGGAATATATTGCGGAGAAAGGATGGGATCCTTCCTTTGGCGCAAGGCCCTTGAAACGTGCCATCCAGAAATACCTGGAGGATCCGCTTGCTGAAGAGATCATCCGGACGAAAATCAAAGCCGGAGATACATTGAAGGTGGATTATAAGAAAAAAGAGGATCAGATCACCGTGAAAGTGGTCCCCGCTGATTCGGGTGAGGAGAAGGAGAAAACCAAATCAGCTGCCCAGCCGAAGAAACCTGCCGGGCAGGATGAGCAGAAAGGCAATTGATCTGCTGAATCGGTACAGAGACAAAAAAAAGGCTGACTCCTTCAGGAGACAGCCTTTTTTTTATTGTTGAACCCGCGAGGGGTTTATTTCTCAACTTTATAGTTCCCAAGCTCTTTTTCTTCAAAGCCTTTGATGAAGGTTTCCTTTGAATGGTTTTCAGACGACCCGTGACGAATGAAAATCTCCGTGGATTTCCGGAAGCTGCTTTCCCTATGTGTATCATGCAACAGCAGGTAGCCCATAATGATGTGCCCTGCCATTTCAACCAGGCGCCTGGCATGGAAGTCTGTCAGCTCATCATTTTTCTTCTCCTGAACGTAGGCGACAATGCTTTCGTAGCGTGCTGTCATATCCATCAGGGTATGTTTCAGGTATTCAAATTCCGGCTGCACATCCATCTCTTCGTATTGCCTGATCAGTGAAAGGAAAGTGCCGTTTCCAACGCCACGTATGGCCGCTACCACCTGAAGTTGTGAAGTACCTTCATATATATTGGTAATTCTTGCATCCCGGAACAAACGCTCAACCGGGAAATCTTTCATATAGCCGGCACCGCCGTGAATCTGAAGGGAATCGTATGCCACCTGGTTACAATATTCACTGGCAAACAGCTTCAGCAACGGGGTCAGCACATCCGCGATCCGTTGTTGTTGTTTCAGCTCCTTCCGCTCCTCCGGCTCCAGGCGCCGATCTTCCTGCAGGTGGGAATAAGATTTGTAAATATCCACATACCTGGTGGTCTCGTAAAGCAGGCTTCTGGCTGCATCTGTTTTCGCACGCATCATGGCCAGCATTTCGTAAACGGCCGGGAACTGAATGATGGGCTTATCAAACTGTTCCCTTTCATGTGCATATTTCAGGGCTTCACGATAAGCCGCCTCTGCAATACCCACTGATTGAGCTCCGACACCAAGACGCGCCGAGTTCATCAGGGACATCACGTATTTGATCAATCCCAGTTTTCTGTCGCCAATGAGCAATGCCGGGGCATCCTTAAATACCAGTTCACAGGTGGGTGAACCTTTGATTCCCAGTTTGTTCTCAATACGCCTGACTTTTACTGCCTTGTCATTGCGGTCATAAAGAAACAGTGACAATCCCCTCCCATCAGAGGTGTTGGGCTCTGAGCGTGCCAGCACCAGGCTGATATCTGCGTCTCCGTTGGTAATGAAACGCTTTACACCATCGAGCTTCCATTTGCCGGTTTTTTCATGCGGGGTGGCTTTCAGCTGTACTGCCTGCAGGTCACTTCCTGCATCGGGTTCGGTCAGGTCCATGGCGGCTGTAGCCCCTTTGTTGAACCTGGGGAGAAACTCGTCTTTTATTTCTTCGCTGGCAAATTCATGAATGGTTTCCGCACAGTCCTGCAAACCCCAAATGTTTGCAAACCCTGCATCTGCTCTTGAAACCAGCTCAGCGGCGATTACGTATGGCACCATTGAAAAGTTGAGTCCGTCATATTTCCTGGGTAGCGACATACCAATGAGTCCGGCCTTGGTCAGTTTTTCCAGGTTCTGAGCCGTGCCAGGGGCATAAATCACCTCATTGTCCACGAGTTTTGGCCCGAAAGTGTCAACCAGCTCCGCGTTCGGTGCAATGGTCTCTCCGCAAATCTCTCCTACAATCTCAAGCACTTTATGGTAATTATCCAGTGCGTCTTCGAAGTCGGCAGGTGCATAATCATACGTATCCTTATCGGCATAGTCATTTTCTTTAA
The DNA here is from genome assembly GCA_007129945.1 of Bacteroidales bacterium. Classification (GTDB taxonomy): domain Bacteria; phylum Bacteroidota; class Bacteroidia; order Bacteroidales; family UBA7960; genus PUPG01. Next base: position 5,779 of record SKUN01000158.1, on the reverse strand, counting down.
GCCGGATGATCTTTTTCATCAGGGGATGATGCAGATGAAAAGCCAAACCTGGGTTATCTGTATAAAAATTAGCCATTGTATTTCCTGATTTTACTTGGTGTTTTTCTTGTAGAACTTGATCATTTTGGGGATGATATCTTCGATATTTCCGATGATGGAATAGTCGGCAATCTGATTGATGGGTGCCCCGGGATCATTGTTGATGGCAATGATCTTTGCTGACTCGCTCATGCCGGCAGTATGCTGAACGGCACCGGATATTCCGCAGGCGATGTACAGTTTAGGCCTTACCGTAACCCCGGTTTGGCCAACCTGGCGCTCATGATCTGCATAGCCGGCATCAACTGCTGCCCTTGAGGCGCCCACTTCTCCGCCCAGTACTTCGGCCAGCTCATTAAGCAATTCAAAATTTTCTTTAGAGCCCACTCCATAGCCACCTGACACGATGATGGGAGAAGCCTTGATATTGATCTTTTTCTTCTCCATGTGCCGCTCAAGGATCTGAACGGGGAAAAGATCATCGGTGAGCAAATCAGCTGCTTTAATGGTCTTCAGGCTTCCTTTATGTGTCTTGTCAAAGATCTCCCGTTTCATGACCCCTTCCCTCACCGTGGCCATCTGGGGCCTGGTTTCGGGATTAATAATGGTGGCAATGATGTTCCCTCCGAAAGCCGGACGAATCTGGTAAAGCAAACTTTTGTATTCTTTCCCTGATTTATTGTCTTTATGATCACCGATCACCAGGCTGGTACAATCAGCAGTCAGGCCGCATCTCATTTTTGATGCCACGCGTGGTGCCAGATCACGGCCGACGGAAGTTGCTCCGAAAAGTGCCACTTCCGGTTTGATCTTCTCAAACAGGTTGACAACCAGGTGGGCATGGGGTAAAGTGGTATAAGGGGCAAGCCTTTTGTCGTCTGCTACGTGCAGGGTATCAACACCATAGGGGTAAATCTCTTTTTCAATACCTTTGAGATTATGCCCGATCACTGCAGCTTCAAGCTTGCAACCCAGTTCATTGGCCAGTTTACGTCCTTTTGTCAGCAATTCAAGGCTGACATCCGCCACCTGACCCTCATCAATTTCACAATAAACAAATATGTTATGCATGTTTCCAGAATTTTCAGTTTTGATGATTTGGTTAGCCGACAACGTGACTGTCAATAAGTTCCTTCATCAGGCGATCGATATCATTGTCTTCTGATGAGAGAACAATGGATTCCTTGGCGGCGAAAACAACGTTTTCAATTTTTTTCACTTTGGTGGGCGAACCGGAAAGCCCGAGCTGTTCTTCGCCCGCATCAATGTCGGATACCCCCCATTCATCAATTTGGAGATAGGGTTTGTTATTGAGCATTTCCGTATAATCTTTTGTCTCTTCCTGCAACTCGGAGATGGTACGCGCATGCTTGAATTTCATCAGAAGCCTGGCATTGCGGGGCCGGCATTGTGCAGCTGAGCTGTGTACAGTGACCAGGGCGGGCAACGGAGTTGAAACGGTTTCAACTCCCCGTTCCAGCCTGCGCCGGATGGTGACTTCTTCATCCTTGATTTCGGTGAACTTTTCTGTATAGGTTACCTGCGGGAGGGCCAGTTTTTCAGCTACCTGCGGTCCTACCTGGGCGGTATCCCCGTCAATGGCCTGCCTTCCGGCGATCACAAGGTGAAAAGGGGCCAGCTTTTTAACTGCCATGGAAAGGACGTAAGAAGTGGCCAGTGTGTCGGAACCGGCAAATTTTCGGTCTGTGATCAGGTACCCCTTGTCTGCTCCGCGATATAGCGCTTCCCGGATAATTTCAGCTGCCCTTGGCGGTCCCATGGTCAACAAAATGACCTCCGCATCCTTGCGTTCTTCTTTGATCAGTAAAGCCTGCTCAAGGGCGTGCAGGTCTTCCGGGTTAAAAATTGCCTCAAGCGCACCGCGGTTTACCGTACCGTCGGCTTTCATCGCGTCTTTACCCACATTGCGGGTATCCGGCACCTGTTTTGCCAAAACAATAATTCGGAAACTCATGTAGTTATCGTTTACAGAATAAAATGTTGAAAAAATATCCTGCAAAGATATAAAAACTTGAGAAATCCCTTTGATCTACTGACCCGTAGCATGTAATCATTGTTCATCATGCTTTTCATGGCAGTCACCCTGACACACGAAGCAATCATCGATCAGTTTATCGGAAATTCCCATGGTGGAATATCCGCCGTCGTGGAAAATATTCTGCATGGTCACTTTCCTGGTAAGATCTGAGAACATGGCTACACAAAAATCAGCGCAATCTTCTGATGAACTGTTTCCCAGCGGAGACATGCAGTTGGAGAAGTTGTAGAAGCTGTTAAACCCTTTCACTCCTGTTCCGGCGCTTGTTACCGTTGGAGACTGAGATACGCTGTTGACCCTGACCTTCCTTTTCATTCCGTAATGGTAACCAAAGCTCCTGCAAATTGATTCAAGCATCGCCTTGGCCTGAGCCATATCATTGTAAGTGGAAAAAGTTCGTTGAGCCGCAATATAGCTCAATGCCACTACCGATCCCCAATCATTGATGGCGTCCGTTTTGTAAGCCACGCTGAGAATTTTATGCAGGGAGATGGCTGATACATCCAGGGTCTTGGACATGTAGTTGTAATCAAGGTCAGTATAGTGCAGACCCTTTCTTACGTTGGGTGACATGCCCACTGAATGGAGGATGAAATCCATGTTGCCGGAAAATATTTCCCGGCTTTGCCGGAATAACTCCTCAATCTCATCAACCCTGGTTACGTCAGTTGCAATGACCTCGCTATGGGTTTTTTCAGCAAGCTGATAAATGTCACCCTTTCTGACGGCGATCGGTGCATTGGATAATACAAGTTCCGCACCGTTTTCATGCGCTTTTTCGGCAACTTTCCAGGCAATGGAATTGGCGTCAAGGGCACCGAAAATAATCCCCTTTTTGCCACTCAAAAGACCAGGTTTCATACTAGTAAGTATTTAATTATTTAATTGCTTTTCTTTTATAAAGATAAGTTCTTTGGCGGTTTCTACCATTACCCTGGAGGGTTTTTCTCCGCCCAGCATCTTGGCAACCTCATCAATTCGCTCTTCTTTATTCAGCTGTTTGAGATAGGTGTTGGTTCGCCCGTTTTCCACAATTTTATATACAAGCAAGTGGGAATCTCCCCTGGAGGCAATTTGTGGCAGGTGAGTGATGGCAACTACCTGCATGGTCCGGGACATATTTTGCAGTATATTGGCCACCCTGGTACTCGTCTCCCCCGAGATGCCCGTATCAATTTCGTCGAATATTATGGTAGGCAGCAGTATTTTTTGTGATATCATGCTTTTGATACTGAGCATAAACCTGGATAGTTCCCCGCCCGAAGCCACTTTGGACAAATCCTGCAGTTCTCCTCCCACATTGGCGTTAAACAGAAAGCCGATGTCATCCTTTCCGTGTTTGGAAAATTCCGCAAGTGGTTCCTGTTTTATTCTGAACCGGGCACCCGGCATCCCGAGATCATGCAACAGGCACAGTACCTCTTTTTCGATTTCAGGAAGGACCCCTGCGCGGGCGTCTGATATCTCACCTGCCCGAATTTCCAGGTCTGCGGCAATTTGCCGGATAAGTTGTTTCTGTTTCTGAATTTTTTGTTCCAGGCTGTCGGTCTTTTCTATTCTTTCGCGGTACTGATCACGGATATCAAGCAACTCCTCTACATCAGATGCATTGTGCTTCAGCATCAGGTTGTTGATCTGATCCAGTCTTTCTTCAATCAGCGTTGTCTGCTCAGGGTCATGGATGACCTTGTCACGAAGTGAGGAAACTTCCGTTGCAATATCTTTTGTCTCAATCAGGACAGAATTCAGGCGATCGGCCAGCTGACAGTAGTCCTTTCCAAAAGCCTCCATCGACCTGAACAGGGAAACTGCCTCGTTTTGCTGATCGTGTAAATTAATGTCGGAGTCCTGCAGCAGATACATGGCTTTTTCCAGCTTGTATCCGATTTCTTCGGCATTCCGCAATACAGAGATCTCTTCTTCAATCCTGCGGAATTCTTCCGGATCAGGCGCAGCCTGTTCAAGTTCATCAAGCTGGAAGCGGTAATAATCCAGATCCGTCCTGGAATTGCGCTCCTCCTCCTCCATTTCCCTAAGCTTGCGGCGAGATTCCCCATACCGGTCAAACAGCCTGCGATACTCAGCCAATTTGTCAAGCTGTTCTGCAAAACTGTCTACCACATCAAACTGGAAAGAGGATGTCCCCACAAGCAGGCTTTCGTGCTGGGAATGAATATCGATGAGTTTTTCGGTGATGGCCTTCATAACAGGAAGCTTAACCGGGGTATCGTTGATGAATGCCCTTGATTTTCCCTGGGGGGTGATCTCCCTTCTGAATAAAGAAAAATCCTCATAATCAAGATCAAAGGCGTCAAATGTATCCCTGACCGGTAAATCTTTGAGGGAGAAAGTGCCTTCAATGATGCATTTTTTATTCTGGTCACGTAATACACGGGTGTCAGCTCTCTGACCAAGGATAAGGGATAAAGCGCCCAGAAGGATGGATTTACCGGCTCCTGTTTCCCCCGTGATAACGGTAAGGCCTTCACTGAACTCCGCATCAAGTGCTTCAATCAATGCGTAATTCTCAATCAGGAGGTGTTTTAGCATAGGGTTATTGGGATATTGATAATAAACAAAGATACAAACTTTGGACTTATCAATTACCCGATGCCATCTGACGGTATTTAGAACTGTTTGAAGGGTCAATTTCTGACAGGATCTCAATGGCCTGATTCCTCTCAACAGGTGGGGCCTCAGCAAAGAGGCTGACCAGTTCATCACTCTTTGCTGTCAGTACAACCCGCATTAACAAGCTGCCCGGGCGCTCCCTGTGAGCCTGCTGAAGCATCTCAAGCGCCTTCAGCACCTCTCCCCTGGCAAGATCCATGTTGTCGGTCATTTTATCGAATCCCTGCCTGTGGTATACATACATTGCCTCCCTTATTCCACTGTAAGTATTATTCAGCAGGTTCTCCGCCAGCCAGTATCGGTTTCGCTGGCTTTCGTAGGATTTCCAGCCGACCTGGGGTGCATTTTGTCCCTGGTTAACGATCTCCTGTGCCTTCTCAAAAAATGGGGTGCCTCCCATTGGGGCAAAAGTATCAAAGTCAAACCCGATAACGATATAGGCATAAAACGCCACGACGGATGTCAGGTTGGACAGAAAGGCATTCTCGGCATATTCGATGGGTTCATTTTCCCGGTAGGTAAACACCAGGTCTCTGTCGCGGTGACTGAAAACCGGTGTACTGTAAGCTGTTTCATAGACAGGCCGCCTTGACTGGACCTGAATGGTTGCCCGGTATTCATCACTTCCCTGTTGCTCATCAATGGTGATCTGCATGGAGGCTTCAATCCGCTCCCGGGTTTCCAGCTGGTATTCCGTCCAGTTGGTCTGGTTGACGAACTCAGTAAGCTCAGACCGGAGATTTTGCATGATCTGCCGCTCACGCTCCGACATACCCGGTGTAGAGATTGAGATCTGGCAGTTCAGATCCTGTGCCGGGGCACTGACCAGTGCAGACAGTACCAGGAGCAAAACAACGGAAATATATCTGATGATTCTCATAGGTATTTTTCTACCATATCGGCAATGTCAACAGCCGCCTCTTGCTTACTCTTTAAAGGATAACGGGAAATTTCCTGCTTATTGTCTATGATGGTGATTTTGTTGGTATCGTGTGCAAAACCCGCGCCTTTATCCTTGAGGGAGTTAAGCACAATGAAGTCAAGATTCTT
>SKUN01000082.1 GCA_007129945.1 Bacteroidales bacterium | reverse complement strand
TGGCAGACCGTGAAAAGGCCAGAAACATGCTCGCTACCCTGACGGGCATTCCCATTACCGAAGAGGATTCCCTGCTGCTGCCGGAAGTGCAGGTAGCCGGATCACGGACGGAGGATCCGCTTTTTGACCAGCTCAGGCTGGAGATGGAGCGCGTAAGACAGTCCAGACAACTGTCCCGGTCATCGGCCATGCCCCGCCTTGAGGCGGCCGGGGTTGCCGGTTATGCCAGGCCGGGGCTCAACCTTTTTTCCAACGACTTTGACACCTACTGGATCGTAGGGCTCTCCCTGAAAGTACCCGTTACCGGGTGGCGCAACCACAGGCAAAACACCCGGGCACTGACAGTGGAAGAAAGCCGGCTGTCGATCCGCTACGACAATATGCGGCGGCGCGAAGAGCTGCTGGCCAGCGAGCTTGACGGGGAGGTGCTGAAGTACGACAGGCTGCTGCGCCGGGACGGGGAACTGATTGAAAAGCACACGCAGATACGTAAAGAATACGAAACCATGCTGGACGAAGGGGTGGCCCCGGCCTCCGACCTGCTGCAGGCCCTGTCGGCCGAATCGCAGGCCCGGCTCAACAAGGCCCGGCATGAAGTGGAAAAGGTCAGGGCGTCGCTCAGGCGCGAAAAGGCCATCATCGAACAACCAAATAATTGATCCCATGAAACACATCAGGACATACCTTTTGGCTTTTCTTGCTGTGACAATGCTTTCCGGCTGCGGCGAGGCGGAAGGACCGGTGATGTACGGCAATTTTGAGGCGGATGAATGGGTCGTGCCGGCCGAAGGCAGTGGCCGCATTGTGTGGCTGAGCATCGAAGAGGGGAGTACCTTTGAAAAAGGGGAGGTCGTGGGGCTGATCGATACGGTACAGCTTGCTTTTCGCAAACAGGCGGCACTGGCCCGGATTACAGCACTGGAAGCCACCATCCCCGACATAGAGGCCCGGACACAATCACTGAGGCAAAAAAAAGCGGCACAGGAACGGGAGATGGAACGCATCAGCAGGCTGGTGGAACAGGGAAGCGCCGGGCGGCAAATGCTCGAACAGGCGGAAGACCAGCTTGCCGTAACGGCCAGTGAACTGTCAGCCGCACAAACCGCCCTGCAACAGGAGGCGAACGGAATACGGGCACAAACAAAACCCTTGTTGGTGGAAGCAGAGATGCTGGAAGACCAGATCAGCCGGTGTGTGATCGCAAACCCCGAGCACGGAGTGGTGCTGACACGTTATGCCGGGATGCATGAATACGTGGCCACCGGGCACCCCCTTTATAAACTGGCCAATATGGATGAAATGGTACTTCGGGCGTGGTTCCCGGGTGATCAGTTGTCGCGGGTAGAGATGGGCGGGGAAATGCAGGTCAGCATTGACATCCCCGGAAAGGGAATGAAACATTACACCGGAAAGGTGACGGGCATCGCACAGAAACCCCAGTTTATCCCCACGCAGGTGCAGACCAGGGAGAACCGCACTACCCAGCATTACGAGGTGAAGATACGGGTGCCCAACGACGGGAGCATTAAACCGGGGATGCCCGGCGAGGTGCGCTTTGCCGGAAACAGTGAGCCAGGTCGATGATTTTTGCAGAACAAATATTCAAATACTACCGCAACAGCTGCGCCCTGAATGATGTCAGCTTTCATGTGCCCGAAGGAAGCATATTCGGGATCATGGGGGCGAACGGGGCCGGGAAATCCACCCTGTTTGAGATCATGACCACCCTGCTCGGCGATTTTCTTGGGGAGGTAAGAATCGGCGGGCTGGATGTGCGCAAAGACCGGAAGGCGATCCATCACATGATCGGATATGTGCCGGGAAGGTTTTCGCTGTACGGAGAGCTCACCGTGCAGGAGAACCTCTCTTTTTTTGCCAGGATTTATGGCTGTTCCGAATCACGCATTTACGAAGACCATGCTTCACTGTGGGCGGGCCTGGCGCCGTTTGCCGGGAAACAGGCACGCTTCCTGTCAGGCGGCATGAAGCAAAAGCTGTCGGTGTGCTGTGCCCTGGTACACGATCCGAAGATTCTGTTCCTGGACGAGCCCACCACGGGAATCGACCCCCGCTCCCGGCATGAGCTATGGCAGGAGCTGATTGCCCTGCGCAACCGGGGGGTCACCATCCTGGCCAGCACCCATTACCTCGACGAGGTGGACGCCATGGATCAAATTCTCTTCCTTCACCAGGGGCACCGCCTTATTCTGGACACCCCCCAACACCTGCTGGAAAGCTATGACAAGGAGCTGGTTTCGGTCAGCGGCCTGCATCCCTATCAATTGTTTGCCGGGCTGAAAAACAAACCGGGGATGCCGCATTGCTATCTCTCAGGAAAAAGTGTACGTATCCCGCTGGATGATCAGCCTGGCCCGGATGCGATCCTGGCAATCTGCCGGGAGGCTGGTCTCGGTTCCGCCACCGTCAAACGGGTAACACCCACCATGGAGGATGTATTCATCCGTCACCTTTCACATGCCAAAACCCACACCACATCATGAACCTGATCTCCGCAGATAAGCTCAGCAAAAGGTTCGGGTCGCTCAAAGCAGTCGACAATGTAAGCCTGTCGGTAAAAAAAGGAGAGATCGTGGGGCTGCTGGGTGCGAACGGGGCCGGGAAAACCACCCTGATCAAAATGCTCTGCGGCATGCTCAGGCCCGACGGGGGCGACGGACAGGTCGCCGGGTTCAATATCAACAGTGAGGGCAACACCATCCGCCATCACATCGGGTATATGAGCCAATCAGTCTCCCTGCTGGAAAATATGAGCGTAACGGAAAACATCGGGTTTTACGGCAGGATCTACGGGATGGATCACCGGCAGATCAGTGCCCGCTGGAAGGAGCTGCGGGAAATTCTGCAGCTGGGCAACCACCGGAATAAGCTTGCCGCGGAGCTGCCCTCTGGCGTAAGGCAGATGCTTGCGTTTGCCATTGCGGTTTTCCATGAACCGCGCACCCTTTTCCTGGATGAACCCACCAGCGGGCTGGATCCCCTGAGCCGTTTTGAGATCTGGCAACAGATCTACCGGACGGCTTACCAGGGCACCACCGTGATGATGAGCACCCATTACCTGGACGAAGCATGGTACTGCGACCGCCTCATCCTGATGGAAAACGGCCGCATTAAGGCGGAGGGCAGTCCGGAATATTTCGAGGAGATCACCGGGGGGAGAGGACTGAAGGAATTGTTTTT
>SKUN01000134.1 GCA_007129945.1 Bacteroidales bacterium | reverse complement strand
GTTAGTCGGGGCTGACGCCCCTCCAGTTGTTAGTTTCCACGGGATTAGGGCTGTAAGGGCTGCCCGTATTCACTGGACGAAGCTAGCTCGTTGTTGGTTTCCACAGCCCGTGAGAACCAACAACCAACAACTGCATAACCCGTTTACCAGCCCGTTAGTCTTTTCCCTTCACTCTGCCCATGAGAACCAACAACTCCTTAGCCTCGTCCAACGGTCACAGGCTATCCCCACCATCCTTCGCCCATGAGAACCAACAACCAACAACCGCTTTGGCCGTTTACGAACCCGTTAGTCTTTCCCCATCACTCATCCCATGAGAACCAACAACCAACAACCGCTTTGGCCGTTTACGAACCCGTTAGTCTTTCCCCATCACTCAGCCGATGAGAACTAACAACCAACAACCTCTCCGCCTGTTTACCAGCCCGTTAGTCTTTCCCCATCCCTCATCCCATGAGAACCAACAACTATTACAATGCAATAATAACAACAATTTGCTTTACCAGCACAACTTAACGGGCCGGAAAACCGCTTTTTTAAAAAAGCTTACCTTTACAAACCAAACGGCGTGATGCCTCTTGTAGTCATGGCTTTGCGTACGGGGTTTGCCCGGGAGGCAACATACAAGCGGATCAAGGCCCCGAAAAAACAGTATCGCATCACAAAACCAGGAACGATATGACTGATTTTACCCAAACACCGGCCATCAAGGATGAAGAAGTGGACAGCAGGCTGCAGAAGCTGCTGAAGATTCCGGCTGATTCGCTGAACCTGTCTCAGACTTATTCAGATATCCTGGGAATGATCGACCTGACCACCCTGGAAGGTTCGGACACCATCCAAAAAGTGCTTGATCTGTGCGATCAGGCGAAGTCTTATGCTGCCCTGCCGGACAAACTGCCCAACGTGGCGGCCGTGTGTGTCTACCCCACCCTGGTGTCCACTGCACGCAAGGCACTGGAAAACACTGACATTAAAGTGGCTTCCGTGGCCGGGGCTTTCCCTGCCGGGCAATCTCCTCTTTTTGTAAAGATGACCGAGGTACGGTATGCCATTGACGAGGGGGCCCAGGAAATCGACATGGTGATCTCAAGGGGAAAATTCCTGGAAGGGGAATACAACCTTGTATATGATGAGATCGCAGCCATACTGGAGGTTTGCAAGGATGCTCACCTGAAGGTGATCCTGGAAACCGGGGAGTTAAAAACAGCCACCAATATCCGGCGTGCCAGTGACATTGCCATGCAGGCCGGTGCCCATTTTATCAAGACATCCACAGGAAAAGTACAGCCGGCAGCCACTCCGCAGGCGATGCTGGTAATGCTGGACGCCATCAAAAATCATCACAAGAAAACAGGTCAGATGGTGGGCATCAAGCCCGCCGGCGGCATTTCCGACCCGGAAACAGCCCTGTCATATTACTGGCTGACCCGTGAGATACTCGGTGCCAAATGGCTAAAAAAGAAGTACCTGCGTATTGGCGCCAGCCGCCTGGCCGGCGCCCTTACAGAGGCTATCCGCAGTGAAGAAAGCGCCTGACCAGCTTCATGGTCTCTTCCCGGTTGTGGCTGATCTCAGCCCGCAGGTTTTCGTCCTGGTAAGCTTCCAGTTCACCGGCTACCCCGTTGATCAGCCGCTCGGAAAACACCCCGTACTGACGGTACACATCCGCTTTTTCGCGCAGAAACGCAGCCGCTTTTACGCATGAGTCAGGCAGGTGGTCCAGCTGCTTTTGCTTCTCTTTGTGTTTTTCATCAAAAATATTGACGTCCACATAGGTTTTCTCAGCCAGCTCAAGGGCTCCGGGCATCTCCAGTCCGTGTCTCGCACCAACGCACAATCCGGCAATCAGCAAATAGATATCAGCCGATCCGTCAGGGCAGCGGAATTCAAAAGTCTGTTTGTCAGCCAGGTCAAGGTCAATGGCTTCTTCTTTGGGATTTTCTTTCCGCACCATGTCTCCGGCACCAACCCATCCCAGGGGCACACGGACAAGGGTGGAACGGTTTCGCTCACCCCAGCAAACGTTCGTGGGCGCCTCCTGATGCGGTACAAGCCGGAAATAGCTCGTGGGAATGGTGTTCCCGAATGCCGATAAGGATGGCGCCAGGTCAAGGATCCCGGCGATGGAACGCCTCGCCACATCGCTGATACGTCCTTTATCAAGGGTTACATTCTTACCGTCTTTCATCATCCGCATGTGAATATGCATGCCGCTACCTGCCTTCCCTGCCGTGATCTTCGGGGCCAGGCTGACCGTCACCCCATACTGGTAAGCCACCTCCCGGAGGATCCATTTGGCAATGATGAGCTGATCCGCCGCTTCCTCCACGCTGGTGGGCAAAAATTCAATCTCATTTTGCTCATATTCATGCTCCTCATCCGAGAAATTACCTACCTCCGAATGGGAATACTTAATATTGGCACCGGTTTGGGCCATGGCGCGCATGGCATCAATGCGAAGCTGTTCCCACTTCACAAATGGGGCAGATTCATGGTAGGCACGCTGATCGTTGGCGCGGTAGAGCGGATCTGTCTCGCTGATCACATAATACTCGATCTCACCCATCACTTCCATCCCATACCCGGTTTGCTCCAGCAAGGCCTGATGTGACTTGCGCATGATCTGCTCCGGGGCACTTTCGAGGGGATTGCCGTCTTTGTCATAATACGAACAGAGAATATCTACCGCCGGCACCTCTGAGAAAGGGTTCAAAAAAGCGGTCCGGAAGCGGGGAACCACGTAAAGGTCAGAGGATCCTGCTTCCAGGAAAGTGAAAAGGCTGCTGCCATCCACCCGCTCACCGGTCGACAAAATGTTTTCAAGGTGATCGCGGTCCTGGATCACAAAATTCAGTGCCTTGAGGCGGCCATCTCCGCCCACATAGCGAAAATTGACCATCTCGACCTGGTTGTTTTCAATAAAACGGATAATGTCTGCCCTGGTAAAATCAGCCGGTGATTTCTCCAGAAAACGTATCAGGGGATTGGGATTCAGTGCATATTGATTAGTACTCATAGAATATGTTTTTAGTGTTTTATATTGTTCTTAGTATTAGTGTTTTATGTTGTGTTACTGTATTGACAAGACAACGACAGTGACAGGACAACAATTTTACAAATGGTCGCCCGGCCCATTTTTTTTAAAAAGTGCGCCAAAATACTAAAAATTAATCACGGGAACGGGGGAAATATCAGGTATTT
>SKUN01000062.1 GCA_007129945.1 Bacteroidales bacterium | reverse complement strand
TGGTGTTTGCCATCGGGCATGCCCTTGGTTTTGCCCTGACCATTATTCTGTTTGGCGGCATCAGGGAGCATCTTGATCTGATGGATGTGCCCAAAGGAATGCGTGGCGCACCCGCAGCCCTAGTTGTGGCGGGCATCCTTGCCCTGGCATTCATGGGTTTTGCCAACCTGGTATAATCACACGATCAGTAAGCAGGCCGTAACCCCCTGCGCTTCATGCAACCTGAGTGGCATTCGGACTGTTCATAATAAAACTTCAGGGGACAAGCCGGGATCACAAAAATACCGGCGACATTCTGATCATCACAAATGCCCAGTGGGCAAACTCATCCTTGCTGCCCCCGCGGATCACTTCCATGGATTCGCTCCCGAACATCACGGAATAACCGAACAGGACCTGTGTGAAATCATTGAAACGGTGGTTCAGCACCAGGTCCAGTTCCGTGCCCAGGTACTTGTCAATGGCCCTGTTGTTGTCTGCCGGGTCGGGATAGTTATTTTCCAGGAAGAAAAGGTGGATGTCGGCGCCCAGGCTGGTCTGGTCAGAAAGCCTGAAGTCATTTTTAAGGAAGGGGTTGATGAGGCCTGCATTCCCGGGGTGGGCCGGAAAGGCTGTGAAATAGTCCATAAATCCGTTTCTCCCGTGCCCTGCCCCGTATAGTTTGTCAAATGCCGTGAATTTATCTCCCGGATCCAGGTGATCTGCCCCGGAGAACAATTCAAATCCGAGGGTGGATGACATACTGCTTGTCAGGTCACCAGACAATTCTCCCAACAGAAAATAGGCCCCTATGTCCTGTCCGCGGGAAGTATTTCCGTGCTGGTAAGCCGGTTGCAATCTGAGGGTAAGTGAACCGGTATTCATTACCAGGAAAGATGACCAGGTTGCCCTGACATTCAGTGTTTCCGGATTTTCCGGGTGCTCATACCCGTCGGCGATAAAAATGAATGAGCCGTTTATGTCAGGTCCGAGATCGGTGTTGTACCAGATATAGTTAAGGGTTTTGTAATTGTTTCTCCGGTAATGGGTCTCAAACAGCCTCTCTTCACTCTGATTAAAGGCAGCCCCGATATGCAGCTGACTTCCGTTTTCATGCCGGTATTTCATTACGAGTGCGTCATGCGTTCTGCCGCTGAGCACCCAGTCATTGATTGCCATCAATCGCTGATTGTCATACCTGAGTTCCTGCCTGCCGGCCTGAACGCTCAGGTTCTCCCTGACTGCCAGTGCAACCCATGCTTCGTAAAGTCCGAAAGAAGGATCAGTGCCCAAGGTGTTGTCCTCCCCCCATATCCTGAGATCCTGGACTGCCACTCCCATGCTTACCCGGCTTTCGGGCTTGTACAAAAGAGAAAGTCGTGTTCTTTGATTTATGAGTCCCGCAGGATTGCTTCCGGGTTGCGGCATCATCCTGTATCCATCCCTGAACTCAGCCTTTGGCCTGATTTCGCCGCTCAGACTGAACTGTGCAATTGCGGGGAAATGAGAAAAAATAGTGAACAGAAACAATATTACGGCTGCTTTTTTCATGGTGTGAAAGATTGGTGACGGATCAAAAAAGATGGCCGGTACGTTGGTTATTTGTCGACAATAACCAGCGTACCGACCTGTTTTATGGCTAACTAAAGGTATAAATAATATTGAACCATTCCAAATCTAAGGGTAGTCAGCACCTTTTATTCTTGTACGATGGCTCCGATCATTTTTTCACTTTCCTGTGAAGCGATCCCCATTACATCCGCAATAACGCCTCCCATCATATTGCCCATCAGGGATGTGTTCATCCAGGACACATAGGTTTTTCCGTCAGATTTTTCATAAATGGCCACGCGGCAGGGCATCATGGAGGACACAATCCGCTCGTCATCCAGCTTCAGGATTTCGTAGGCGTGTTCGGGATGACACAGTTCAAATACTTTCGAGCTGCGTACTTCTTTCCCGAATCCATCCATGGTAGCCTGCATATCATGTACTGTCGGAATCTTCCATCCCATTTCCTCAGCTGTTTGTTCAAATACTTCTACCGAGGTTTCGAAATCATAACTGCTTTCTGCTTCTTTCAGCATCATGGACGGTGCTGAGCGATAAGCAAATAAGGTGGTAAGGAATATGCCCAGTACGAGCCCGGCACTGATCAGTAAGACTGTTTTTTTCATTGTATCATTCATTTAGGTTTAATATTCAGTAATATTGGTATCCCTATAGCTATATGCGTGCCAAAAGCCCCAGAGTCTTTAAATACAGAGTTATATGATGGGATGGTGAATTCTTGCAGGCATTTTTGTTAACCAGATAGTTAGCTGTTAAGTTAACTGGTTAACATTAACTTTGTTAACCAAAATTGTTATATTTGCGGGGTAGAAAAAAGAATCGCCATGATAAGTGCCCACAAAATCATAGACAGTATACCTGTCGGGTTGATCATTACCGACAGACAACTGCGGATTACATTGATCAATGCTTTTGCCATGGAACATTTGTTTAAAATGGTACCAGATAAAGAAACCGATCCTATTTTGTCGGAAGAACGGTTTCTGACCCTTGACCGGCAGGTATTCAACATGCATGGCTGTATGCAGAATATGGTTTCCTCCGGCGAACGAATCTTTAATAAGACCTTGATATTGCGCAACCAGGACGGTGAATTACTGGTGCATATGTCAGTAAAACGATACGCTCCCTCAGAAGATGCCAGTTACCTGTTTGTGATCACAGATATTTCCGATGAAATGGACTGTGTGACCCATTCTCCGGGAGGATTCTCGGGCAAAGCCTTTGTTTTGGGCAAGACCATTATTGGTAAGGATGAGAAGATCCGTGATGTGTACCAAAAGATTGTACTTGCGGCAGATTCCATGGCCAATCTGATGATCACCGGCGAGAGTGGTACCGGAAAGGAGCTGGCGGCAGATGCCATCCATCGTTTGTCTGCGCGTAATAATAAACCTTATGTAAAGGTCAACTGCGCCTCCCTGTCGGAATCGTTGCTGGAAAGTGAGCTGTTCGGACATGTGAAGGGAGCTTTCACCGGTGCCACCAGAGATAAAACCGGAAAAATTGATCAGGCACAGGGAGGTACTCTCTTTCTGGATGAGATCGGGGAAATCAGCCCGGCCCTGCAGGTCAAATTACTGCGTGTAATCCAGGAAAAGACCATTGAGCGTGTGGGTGGTACCCGGCCCATAGAAGTTGATATGCGGATTATCGCTGCGACCAACCGCGATCTGGGTGCGCATGTGCAAGCGGGGAAATTCAGGG
>SKUN01000192.1 GCA_007129945.1 Bacteroidales bacterium | reverse complement strand
TGATTTTTATGCAGATACCATGAGGCGGATATCAACAATAACCACCATCGCCGGGAAGGAGGCGATCAGCATCTGGCGCGACAAGTTCAGCATGCTGATCCTGCTCATTATGCCTGCGGTGATCGTGGTGTTGTTCGGTTATGCCCTGCGTTTTGACCTGAACCAGATCCCTTTTGTGGTGCTGGATGAGGACAACACCCCGCTGTCGCAGGAAGTGGTGGAGCACATCGACATCAGCCCGGGCTTCCGCTTCCGGGGCTACTTGTACCACAGCGGGGAAATCCACCGGTCAATGACCGTTGAGGGGCAGAAGGTAGTCATTGCCATTCCGGAAGGGTTCAGCGGGGTGTCCCTGCAATATGGCCCGGAAATCGATCTGTTCATTGATGGGATGGATCCGGTGATGGCCACCGCCATTGAACACAACCTCAAAAGCATTTTACTGGATTTCTCCGGCAGGCAGCAGGCAAAGCAAACGCCCCGGCAGGCCCGGCACCTTCGGGAGCAACCCGCACAGCCATTCCTTGGGCAAACGCAGCAGGCAGGGCTGCATACAGCGGAACCGCTCCAGCCACCGCCTGCCTCTGGCCCGGGAAGCAGGGTTTCCTTTTTGTTCAACCCGGAGTTGAAGCCCGAAGTGGTGCCGATCCCCGGGGTGGTGATGATCATCCTGATCCTGGTATCGGCCATCATGCTCAGCCTGAGCATCAACCGCGAAAAGGAACAGGGCACCAACCGTCTCCTGATGCTTACACCGGCCGGAATGAGCGACATCATTGCAGGTAAGGCCATCCCCTACCTGGTCATCTCACTGATGCACATTTTTTCCATCTGGCTGCTGAGCAGCTGGCTGTTCGGCATCCAGGTATCGGGCACCAACGGGATGTTTTTCCTGCTGTGCATGGTATTTATTTTCAATTCCATGGCCCTGGGGCTGCTGATTGCGGCCTGGGTGCGCACCGAGCAGGAACTGCTGATTTGTTGCTGGTTTTTCCTGTTTATTCCCAATGTGTTTTTTTCGGGATTCATTTTTCCGGTATCCACCATGTCGGAGCTGATCCAGCCCCTGGCCGCTTTTTCCCCGGGTGCCTCTTTTATTGATGCCTACCGTGGCATTGTGTTCCGGGCAACGGGGTTTGCCGACAACGGAACGGACCTGATAACCCTTGCAGGCCAGGCGGTGGTTGCCTACGGGCTGGCATGGGTCGGGTTCAAACGCAATTACCTGAAAAAAAGATGAGAATACTGGCTGCCATATTAAGAAAAGAGTTGCTGCAGCTGAGCAGGAACCGCGGATTGCTTTTTCTGATCTTCGCCTGCCCGGTGATTATACTGGGCATTATCCCTTTTGCCCTGGAAAACAATACGCGGATATCTGTGGGGATCGTGGATCATGACCGGTCAGCCCTTTCACGCGATTATGCCACCCGGCTGGTACACTCCCCTGAGTTCACCGAAGTTCGTTATTTCCCTGCAGTCCGCCTGGCAGAGGAGGCGATAAGGAAGGGGGAAATGGAGATGATGCTGGTAATTCCCTCCCGCCACGAAAGCAGACTGCAGCACACAGACGCCGAACCGCTCAAGATCGCCATTGACGGCACCCATCCGCAGAAAGCCCAGAATTATGTATATAAAACCCAACGCCTGCTGGAGAACCCGGATGAGCAGATCCGGGTCCACAGACTATTCAACCCGACTGAAAGTCAGCAGTTCTATTACCTGGTTTCTTTACTGGTACTGGTACAGACCCTCATCGGTACCTGCCTGATCGCACTGAACATTGTGGCGGAAAAGGAGGCCGGCATCCTGGAACAGTTCAACTCTACCTCCCTGAACCGTTTCACCTACATTACGGGAAAACTCCTGTTCATAGCCCTGGTTTGCCTGGCCGTTACCGTGGTGAGCCTGTTGTTCTGCCACTATGCCTACGGGCTGAGTGTAGAGGGGAGTGTCTGGCAGTACCTGCTGATGACGGTGCTGTTTTCCTATCCCTTGCTGAGCCTTGGGTTTCTTCTGGCGGTAGTTTGCAAAAACCAGGTCCAGACAGTTTATCTGTTGATCTTCTCCCTGCTGGTCCTGGTGCTGATGAGTACCATGTTCACCCACCTGAGCAGCATGCCGCAATGGGCCCGGCTGACAAGATTTTTTAACCCGGTGTACTTCATGCTCGATATTTCAAGGATGATCATCCTGAAAGGAATGGAGCTCCAAACAATGCAGATGCAGATCCTTTTGATAACAGGAACAGGTGTGCTGCTCTCGGGAGCTGCTGTTTGGCGCATGCTCCGTTCACCCGAAAGATGGTAAACAACCATAACACAAACAATATGAACTACGAAGCGCTCTATTCACTTAGCAAAGAAAGGCACAGCTGCCGGGACTTTGAGCCCACCCCTCTGACCGAAGAGCAGATCCGGCAACTGCTGCAGCTTGCCCGCACCGCCCCTTTTGCTTCAGGCAGGAAAAACTGGGACATTCACGTGGTCACCGACCGTGGAATCATTGACCGCATGGCCGCCGCAGTTGATCAGGAATCGGATGTGCTGAGAGAAAAGGTGGCCCCGGAGTATGCCGGAATGTTCGGGGGGTACGCCAGGTATTTTTCTTTGTTTAAAAAAGCCCCGGCATTGTTCATTCCCGTGTTCCGGGTCTCCCCCACCCTGAAAATACTCCTGGGCGATCATTGCACCCCGGAGATCACCACGATGGAAAGGGACAATATGGTGAAATCGATCTCCTGCGTGGCCATGCTGATACTGCTTGGGGCGCAAAGCCTGGGGCTGGGGGCCTGTTACATGACCGGTGGCCTGGTGGCTGAAAAAAAACTAAAAGAAATACTTCAAATGCCCTCCGGACAAGAGATCGGGGCGATCATCCCGGTGGGAAATCCTGCAAAAAAGTGCTCAGCTTGAGCAAAATGGCCTATGCAAGTGAAAAAATTCATCTTCAACGAACTGAAAGTAAACAGTTATTTACTTTGGGACAATAAAGGAAATTGTGTGCTGATCGACCCCGGATGCCAGAATGCAGATGAACAGGAGGAATTATCTGAATTTATTGATTCACGGGGGCTTAAACCCCAGGGGGTGTTGTTTACCCACGGCCACATTGACCATATGGTCGGGGCGGGCTATCTGCGCAAAACCTACGGCGTCAGCAGCTGGATCCACGAGGAGGAGATGGTGGATCCGGACAGGATTCTATCAGCCGCCAGGATCTACGGGTTGAACCTGGAAAAAAAGGATATCATCGCCAACAAGG
>SKUN01000024.1 GCA_007129945.1 Bacteroidales bacterium | reverse complement strand
GCTTCCGACCCGGATGCCCATTATGCCCTTGGAAGCGTACTCAATCATGTACTCTTACACCAGACAATTATCGGGCAGGAGGCCATTTTGCAGCTTGAAAAAGCGGGAGATATGCCTGACATGATCGTGGCCCCCTTTGGAGGCGGCAGTAATTTTGCCGGCATTGTTTTTCCATTCCTTAGGATGAATATGGTGGAAGGACAGAACATTCGCTGTATCGCCGTGGAGCCCAATTCCTGCCCCAAACTGACCCGGGGCCAATTCCGCTATGACTTCGGTGATACCGCCGGAAAAACCCCGTTGCTGCCCATGTACACATTGGGGCATGATTTTATTCCTTCGCCCATTCATGCCGGCGGACTGAGATATCATGGGGCCGGGGTTTTGGTGAGTCAGCTGCTGAAAGACGGTTTGATTGAAGCGGTTTCAGAGGGTCAGGACCGTTGCTTTAAAGCAGGCCTGGACTTTATCAAAGCCGAAGGGATCATCCCGGCTCCTGAAGCGACTCATGCCATTGCCACCGTGATCAATGAAGCAGTTCGTTGTCGGGAAGAAGGCCGTTCAAAAACCATTCTTTTCAATCTTTGCGGACACGGTCACTTTGATATGTCAGCCTATGATGCCTATATGTCAGGGAGTATCTCGGATGTGAATGTGACTGATGAGCAAATCGGTGCCTCAATGGCAGGTACTGATATGTTCCAGCCGGCCTGAAAGTTTCCGGACGGGAACAATTCATGTTCCGGCAAAGCCAACAGGCTGAATAATTAAGCGGGGCACTCCTTACACAGGGTGCCCCGCTTTGTCAATGTTGGTGTGGCTTCATATTCGTTTAGCCGCCTTCCGGATTGGTCCCCCGGCGTTTTATTCGTTTTGCCGACGATTTATTCGTTGATCCGGCTTCATATTTGTTTACCCGAATCCTTATTGGTCCGATGGAGTTGTGCTGATCAGGGTCGTTCTTCTTTTTCTGGTTCCTTCGCCTTTTCTCTTTCCACCGCCTTAAGTGCTTCAAGGGTTTTTCTCAGTTCTTCTTTCATTTCGCGCTGGAAATCCTCGCTTTCAAACTGTAGCCGAAGCTCTTCCATGCCTTCGCGGAATGATTCTCCGGCCTGGCGTATTTCACGCTGGAATTCCTCACTTTGAAATTTGTTCCGGAGTTCTTCCATGGCTTTCCCCATTTCTTCACCCACTTTTTTCATTTCCTGCTGAAAGGCTTCTCCATGGCCGAATTGTTCTTCCAGTTGCTTCATGGCCTCACGGTATTCTTCACCGGCCTTCTGCATCTCTTTTTGAAATGCCTCGTCCTGAAATTGTTCCTGAATTTCCTTCACCGCCTGTTGGAACTCTTCCCGGGATTCCTGCATTTGTCTGCGGAACTCCCCGGAATGGAATGTTTCATGCAACTCTTTATTCATTTCCATAAGCGCAATTCTTGTCTCTTCGATGGCCCTGCGAATTTCTTCCCGGTCTTTTTCACTCAGGGTATCCCAGGCCAGGGTGGTGCCGTCATGGAGGCGAATGGTTTTGGGTTCAGGATCAGTGGTAACAGCTTGCCGGGCCGGGGCAGACTCCTGTGGTTCTTCAGTGGCAGTCTGTTCCGAATAGGTTGCCTGTGAGTCTCCCCCGGCAGGCTGATCTGAGGCGGTTCCTTGTAGTTCTGTTCCGGCCTGATCCCGGGCAGTTGCCTGCGGTTCTGACCAGGCATCCGGGCTGCCAGAGCTCCCGTGTGCTTCCCGTTCCATTATATGGTACATGTCGAGATAGCCATTATTGCCCATCGGCGTGGCAGCGGTTTGGGCCGGATGAATCCAGGCCACTGAAATAAAAGCAACTACCAGCGCCAAAATAGCTGCCAGTTTTTGCCCGGCATTGAATTTTCTTGTTTTCATGGTCATCATGAGTTTAATTCTGGTGAATAAATGATTTTTTGATTGTGTGGCAGCCAGTGCCGGTTGCATGGCACGGTTACCACGTTTTTCTTCCAGGCTTACCAGGGCCCGGGCGTATATTACAGGATTATTGATCTCTTTTACGACCCATTCATCCACCCTCAATTCCCGCTCTTTTCTTATGCGCATGCTGATCCACCAGGTGGCAGGATGGTAGAAAAACAGTATTTCCAGCAGGGTTTGGGCGGCATTGATATAATGATCTTTGCGCCTTAGGTGATACAATTCATGAAGCAGAATACTTTCCACCTGCTCGGGTGGGAGACTGCTCAGCATTGAAAGGGGGAGCAGTATTACCGGTCTGAAAAACCCCACGACCATGGGGATGTCAACCTTCGAAGAAAGCCACACCGGCACCTCAATTCGCAAACCGGTTTTTTGTTTCAATCCTTGATATCGCTGCATCCATTCTTCAGGGACGGCCCATATGTTTTTCCTTTTCAGTGAAAACAGCCTGGAATAGGCGAATGCCGCATGCATGGCAAATAAAACCACCCCGGCGAGATACAGCCAAAACACCCAGGGAGTCAGGGCTTCAAAGCGGTCAAGCAGATCGGGCTGCCCCTTGTCT
The DNA here is from genome assembly GCA_007129945.1 of Bacteroidales bacterium. GTDB lineage: Bacteria > Bacteroidota > Bacteroidia > Bacteroidales > UBA7960 > PUPG01. The sequence continues at coordinate 742 of SKUN01000024.1, read as the reverse complement.
ATCAGGAAAAACTGCCGGCTGCCTTCCATGGCCAGCCATGCCACCTCTTCAAACTCAACCGATACGATTTGCCGCGCATTGCCGTAAACAGCGTATTGCCTGAAAAACGTAAATGCAAAACTGGCGGGTATTGCCAGGAGAGCGAGCAATGAAATGGTGTACCTGACATTGGCAGCGTATTTTTGGGTCCCCTTCATAACCAGAAACCATAGCAGGGCTATCAGTCCCACCTGCCAAAGGCTGTGAAGCACTGTCCAGCCCAGGGCATTAATAACAGGATGCGTAAGATGTTCGATGATACTCATGGTTGCCTATTTTTCAAACTGCTGCAAATACTCCCGGATTTCCCGGATATCTTCCCGGGATAGTTTTTCATGATCCAGTGCACCCATCACCAGTCGGCCCGCAGAACCCCTGAATAAGCCGTCAATCATTTTCCCCAGGAATTGTTTCTGGGCCTTTTCCCTGGTGATAGCTGGTTCGTAGATATGCGTCCGGCTGGATGTGTCACGCGACAGCAACCCCTTTTCTGCCATGATCTGCATGGTTTTCAGGGTGGTGGTATAGCCGGTATCTTTGTGTCTTTCAAGTACTTCGTGAACTTCCCGGACAGTTGCCTGCTCTTTTTCCCATAATATTTGCAGGATGGCCAGTTCGTTTTCCGTGGGCTGGTATTTTTTTTGTTCAGGCATTTGGAGGGGGTGTTAGTTGGTTGTTAGTTGTTGGTTGTTAGTTGTTGGTT
>SKUN01000071.1 GCA_007129945.1 Bacteroidales bacterium | reverse complement strand
TGGCTCCCGTCCTCAGGCAAGGTGAACGCCAGGTTGAGGCCCACATGCCCGCCACTGCAAACTGGTACGACTTTTACACGGGTGAAAAATACAAAGGAGGCAAACAACATTGGGTAAGAACGCATGAAGACCGCATTCCGACCTTTGTGCGCGGCGGAGCAGTAGTACCGCAGGCAGATCTGGTACAGTCGATGACAGATTATGGCGTGGAGCATCTCACATTGAAATACTTTTTTGATGAAGAAGTATCGCGCTACACAACCATGGTATATCATGATGACGGACTTACATCAGATTCTTATGAAAAAGGAATGTATGAGGGGCTGAATATTTCCATTGATAACTCAGTGAGCGGAAACCAAAACAATCAGGTAAGCTTTGTTTTAGAAACTGATCGAGGGGGCCAATTTGAGGCTGCCGGTTTTTCCGGAATTACTGTGCATGCCAGAAATATCTCAGCCGCACCCCAGGCGGCAACCATTAACGGAGAGTCTGTGTCATTCACCTATGATGCAGATCGACAAAAAATTGAATTCGATACTTTTACGCTCTCCGAAGGACAAAATGTGTTTGAGTTTGCATTTTAAAACATTTCCAAATGCGGAAACAAGAAAAGATATGAATTCTGCCAGGGAGGTATCATCTGACCAGGTGCCAGGGCGCCAGCCTGGCTGAGATTTGCACGTGTATGGAAGAAATACACTGGGGCTGCACCGAATGTGATAACGATGGAATAATCAGCGGGTGGAGGGAGACCAAATGGGATAATTCCGGTGGTCGCACCCTGTCAGATGGAGCAGTCAAGATTTAATCAGGCGGTTGGGGACGTCCACAATCATAGATGCTGCGGAAAACTTACATAAACGCCGTTTTACCTGGCACAGTCACTCCGGAATGGAAAAACAGAATTTACTCCCGGTACCCGGTGTGCTTTCCACCCATATTTTACCCCCATGTATGTCCACAAATTCCTTACAAACCATCAGGCCCAATCCTGTTCCTTCTTCACCTAATGTCCCTGGCTTAGAATGATTTTTCGTCGAATCGAACAGGGAATTTGCAAAATCCTTTTGCATTCCAACGCCATTGTCTTCAACACAGATGATGGTTTCGTGGGGAGTGGTTTGAGCAGATAGTATGATTTCGCCACCGACATTGGTATATTTGACGGCATTCCCCAGCAGGTTCCGGAGGATGGTTTTGATCATTTCCAAATCTGCATTCACCCTTAGTCCGGCGGGAATGAGATTGGTAATTTGAAGGTTTTTTATATCCACCATCTCATTTCCAAAATGCCGGATGTCTTCCGAAACCAGTTTTAAATCTATTGGTACGGGGTCGTGACAGATCTGTTTCCTTTGTAGCTTTGCCCATTGAAGCAGGTTGGTGAGCAGGTTAAGGGTCTGTTCTGCAGCCATGCTTATATTTTGGGCGAACTTCCGGACATCCTTTTTGTCGCATTCTTCCATATTGGATTTTAAGAGGTCGCTGTATCCAACGATGACATTAAAATGGTTTCTCAGGTCATGGCCAATGATGGAAAACAGCCTGTCCTTGGAAGTGTTGGCATCTGTCAGATCTTTGTTCTGCTTTCCGATAACCTGGTTCTTGCTGTTTAGCTCCACCAGCAAGCGCCTTTTTTCACGGTTTTTAATGCCCAGAATGACTAAAAATACAGAAAATCCCATTACCACTATCCCGCCCATTATGGCGGCGGTGAGAAACAGACTTTGGCGATATGAGATCTCCGCTTCTCTTTGCTCCATTTGAAACTCATATTCCTTTGCGTTGGTTTTTAACATCAGCAAAGTCCCTTGTTGCAGAAACACAAACTTCGCATTGTCCACAAAGTGGGTATATGCTTTTTCATAATCGCCCAGAGCCAGGTAATTGTTGTGCAATAATTCGTGAGCCATTATAATATATATGGTAGTATTCAGGCTCCTGGCCAGATCCAGGGCTTCAAGGGTCAGTTCTATGGCGTCTTCGTACTGGTTGAGCCACCCAACCCCAAGGGATCTTGCCTTGTTGATCATTACAAGCGGCAAATCATTCGTATAACCGGTTTCATTCATGTAGTCCATGATCTCGTCGTATTTCAGGAGAGACATGGTTTTTTTGTATTCCATGCCATATATGGCCGCCCGAATGTTTTCGTTGGAAATGATCAGTGCAGGATCGTTCAGTTGCCGGGCCATGGTCGTTGCGCTGTCGAGATATGCCTTGGTTTGATCAAGCATGTGCATCAGTTCCGGGCGGGCCATTATTCCCTCAGTAAAGGCAGTGGCTGTCGGCTCTATGGACTCCAGCCAGGTGATGAAAGCGGGATGGGTTTTGGTCATTTCAAAAGAGGTGGCTGCCATCCGGTTCAGGGTTTTCGCCAGTTCAAGGTCTTCACCGGCAACCGAAAAATGGGTTTTCGCTTCATAAAACAGGCGCATGGCCTGTTCAAAAACGCTTCCGCCACTGAAAGTTTCTTCTGACTCCAGCTCCAGGTTATTAGCTTCATGATGAAGAGCTGGTTCAGTGAAAATGATAAAGGCGCCTCCTGCCCTGAAGGTTTCTCCTATTTCCCGTTTGACGATGTTGGCCTCGTGATAAAGTCCCAATGTATTGAATAAATGATAGGCCTCCTGAAGCCTTTCATAGGCCATCAGGTAGTCCCCCGCTGCCCGCCAGGCAGTTCCGCTGATTTGGTATGCCCGGGCGGTCAGGAGGTTTTCGCCCATGGAGTCTGCCAGTACAATGGCCTGATCAGTAAGTTCAACAGCCAGCCGGTTGTCGCGTTCTTCTCTGGCCATCAAAATCAATGTTTCAATCCCGGAGAAGGTTTCAGAATCGGATTGTTTTGGCAGTCCGGAAGCGGGGGTGTGGCTCCCCGGCATAAACCAAAGGAGGCAGAGCGCAAGACCCAGCAATTGTGTTATTCGACGATTCATTCAATGTATAATTTCCACCACAATATACAGCTTTTAGAAGATATCTTCCTGGATTTAGATTTGGCTTGGCGTTAAAGCCACTGAGTAAGGGGATTGATTTATCAGACATTTATCAGTTCGTCATCCTCAGGCAGTCAATCCAGGGTCGCCTCCGGTTTTGCCGGAATAAGGTGTTCACTTTCGTCCGGAATGGGGGTGCAGCTTAGTCCGGAACCTGTCTCAAAGGGACTACTTCAGTTTAATTTCCACAACGATATCATTTCTCCGGTTGGTCATCTTGTAAGGGGGGTTGTACCCGAAATACTGAAATTGGCCGGTATGGTCAATCCCTTGTTCATCAAGCAGTGTAGCCAGTTCCTCAATTTTTTGTGCAATCCGGCTGTCACTGGCCCATCCGCCGAACGACAAGCCAGCCATGAC
>SKUN01000102.1 GCA_007129945.1 Bacteroidales bacterium | reverse complement strand
CTCTCTCAGCCATTCTGCCCGCCCGGGTCCCTGATCATCCAGGGCATTTTGCACAGCGATCAGCCCTTCGCTGTCATACCCCTGGTGATGGTTTGAAATAAACTGCATCTGCATGTAAATCATCAGACTGCCTGCGATCAGGGCAGTGGAAATCGCAAATTGCCCCATCAGCAATATTTGCCGCAGCTTGAACTGATATTTCTTATTGTGGAGGCCCTGAACGTTTGACAGGACATTCCCTCCCCGGGCCACTGTGGCCGCTTTGAAACGGGACATCATTACGGCAGGGTAACTTCCGGCAATCAGGGTAATTGCAATAATCACTCCCACAACGGCAATTACGAAAGAGGGATCAGAAAAGAATTGCTGCGACAGGTTCTTTCCGGTAAGATTGTTCAAAGCCGGTAAACACAATTCAACAAGGAATAATGCCAACAGTGCGGCAAAAAGGGTGATGACAAATGTTTCAGACAGAAAACGCCGGATAAGCTGTCCGCGGTTGGCACCAAGGATCTTCCGCATGCCGATCTCCCTGCCCCTGCGGACTGAGCCTGCGGTAGTCAGGTTGACAAAATTGAACCCCGCCAGGAATAAAATCAGGAGTGCAGCTGCGGAAAATATTCTGACCGTTGTGATATCTCCCTTACGGGCGATATCCCATGAAATTGAAGCCGAGTGAAGCCTGATATCAAGTAAGGGCTGGAGTTTGAAATACAAACGTTCCCGATAGTTCTCATTGGCATTCCATATCAGGTTCTGTGCCCTTTCGGCCACCTGTTCGGGATTCGCATCCGGTTCCAACTGCATATAATAATACACTCCGCTGTTGTTCCAGTTGGTCAGGGCGGAGGAATTGATCGACCTGATGCTTTCCGTGGAGGCCAGTCCGTTAAAATGCAGGTGTGATTGCTCAGGGGGTGGAGCGATGATGGCAGTTACCACAAACGGGAGATCATTATTCAGCATCAATCTTTGCCCGATGGGATCAGCGCTTCCAAAATATTTTTCCGCTGCCGGTTCGGTCAGGATCAATGAGTTTGGCGAAGACAGGGCGGTTGAGGGATCTCCGTGGAGGAATTCAAAGCTCAGGATATCCAGTATTTCCGGGTCAACGTAAAAGATCTCGTTCTCTACGAATGGCTCTCCATCGGGGGTTGTGAAGACCCCCCTGTAACTAACAATACGACCCATTTTCCCCACACCGGGTAAGTGGCCATCCATGTAGTCGTACATCACCCCCCTCTGGATGGCAGAACCACCGCCGGTATTTGGATTGTGGGTTAGCAGCCGGTAAACTGAGTCTGCGTTTTCGTGGTGCCGGTCAAAGCGCAGCTCATCGGCCACATAAAGATAGATCATCAGGCATGCGGCAATGCCGATGCTCAGCCCGGCCAGGTTAAAAATAGCATAGAAATCTCCTCTGGTAATCTGACGAAAAAAAGTGACAAAGCTGCTATGGATCATCTGACAGGAATTGTAGTGGATACCGGATTTTTGTGAATTACTTATCAAACAATGGGCCACCTGGCATAAGAGGTTTTGTTACAGAATGTTGTGATAATACCTGCATTCAAAACATGTCCGTAATAGAACAAGAGGTGTTCATTCTCGGACAAGCAGGTTTGCCGGAGGATTTAGGACATTCTTTGCTGCAGTGGTTTCCGGGTTTGTGTTCGGGATTCCCGGTCCGGATTTGCATGTATATCCAGATTTACATTGGCATATCCAGCTTCATCAGGTAATCTGTTTGCTCATCTTTACCTATGCGGAATACATGGGTGTCAAACACTTCGAACCCATATTTTTTGTAGAACCGGATGGCCCGGTGGTTTTTCTCCCAAACCCCCAGCCACACATAGGCTGATTGCTTTTCACGGGCGAGGTGCAGGGCATGGTCCATCAGTTTTTGCCCGACCTGTTTTCCGTACCATGTCTTTTTTATGTAGATCCGCTCGATCTCAAATGCGTTGCTGTCTTGTGGCTCTGTCTGGGCATCACCTGTATTGACTTTCAGGTAGCCGGCCACCTGGCCATCAATCCTGGCCAGAAAAAAAAGGGAGTCCGGGTGGCTTAACTCCTCTGCGACCCGTCCGGGGTTGAAGTTTTTCTCCAGGTAACGTTCCAGGTTTTCCTCCGTATTGGTGTCGCAGAATGTTTCATGAAAAGTCTGCCGTCCGATTGCGGCCAGAGTATGGATGTCTTCCGGAGTGGCCGGAATGATCTCAAGATTTGATATGCCTGAGCTTATAGGGGCAGTTGTGCTACACATGTCTGTTTGAAGTATACGTTTTAGTCTGAAGATAATTGATGGAAGGCTTATGCGGAAACAACAAGCTGTTTAATGAAATTCCCGCAGGCTTTCATGGATCCCTTTGTGGATCTCGTACCAGAACTCCAGTGCGGCTTCAAACTTGTCTTTTTCGAAGGCTTTGATCCACCGTTCAAGTTCCGGGTCTTCCACGCCGTCTTCCACTGCTTTTTTCTTCAGAAAATGGAATACAAAATCCACATTGCGCTCCGATTCCCAGAAGATGGACGCATTCCGGCTGTTGATCCGGGTTGCGGTAAGCTTCAGTTTTTTGATGAACTCGTCCCGCTGTCCATAAAGCTTTTCCATTACATCCGGCATGATCTCCTCCGCCCAGGCACGGTGGAAACGGCAGAACCCCAGGTTGTCCATCATCAGTTCCTGGATCATCCTGGCGGCGTTTTGCCGGCCCAGCTCACGGGGTGGTATGAAATCCTTGCCATAGACCATGTAGTATTTCCCCATAATGGCCATGGGCGAGAGTACACCGGGTGTCCAGTACTGGTTGGGCACCATCCATCCATGCCGGGCGAACCCGATATGCATGAAACGGTCCATTACGCCCACCCCTTTCTCGCGTGAAAGATGCCTGGCCAGTTTACGTGCGCCCAGTGACAGGTCGATCTTGCCTTTTTCCCTGACCATCTCATCCAGCAAAGCGGCCCCGATCTGCGCGTTATGCATGGAATCTTTGACCACATCGAAATTATCCGGAGAAAATTTTGGTTTTTCCTTTACCCCCAGTTCCTCCGGCCTGATCAGGTCGTCAACCATGCATTCCATCAACCAGGCAAGAACCCCTCCCACGGAAATTGCATCGAATCCGTAGGCGTCGGCCTTGCCGTTCAGCAGTTCGGCGGCCCGCTGGTCAAACACCCCGCAAAGCGGCCCCATGGTCTGGTAAGGCTCATAGTCTTTCTTGAAATGGTTGTGCATTTTCTTGCACACTGCCACACAAGGCTCCCCGCAGTTTTTTTGCTGTTTGGGTTCAATGGTTTCCTCGTTGAACTGCTTGAGGTAGTGATCCACAATAAAACGCTTGTGCAGATCAAGACGTTCCTCCTTGCTCATGTAAAGGGTTCTGTAGTTGAATGCAATGATGCGTTCGGCCATGGTGGCGAAGTTGACCCCGAAGGTTCCGCCGGTATTGAAGGCCGGATCATAGCGGTATTTGGTAGTGGCTTCCAGGTCTTTGGCAGCCATCTTTTTCTCATACCTGTCGTGGAACCACTGGTCGGCTACTTTCCGGTCACGAAAATCTTCATCCACCCATGTGCCGCCATAAATGATCCCGACAATGTTATGCTGCTTCAGCAACTTGCTGCCAAAACCACCCCTTCCGGCCCAGCAATCCACGGCGGTGAGGTCCCCCCGCTTTACCGGCGCGGATCCGACGGCCCCGTTGTCGGTATAAAGGGATGCAGGTCCCACTGCCAGCACCCTGGGTTCCTTTTCATACCTGTAGGCAAAATGATCCAGGGCATACTGCATCACCCCGTATACGCCACCTCTGCCCGTTTCCCAGACGCGCAAAGGATCCGCCGGATGGAGTTCCACCTCCACTTCTTCTCCATGATTACGGTTCAGGTAAAGGATGGAAGGTTTTTCTGCCTTTCCGATAATGGAAAACATGTTGACACCCAGGTTATCGAAAACCAGGGCTGCTCCACCCATGGAGGAAATGAAGAACCCGTGCCAGGAGGGAGAAATACCACTGAAAATTAGCCTGTTAGAACCCGGAAAGATGGATCCGGCAAGCAGGCCTGCTCCCACGTTCAGGCTATTGTGTTTGTGGGCAAGGTGAATGCCAAGGTCTACCGGGCCGAAAAAAGGCCCTACCGGGTAACGGTTGATGCGGTAATACGCGTTGGATGCATCAATCATTAATACCCTCAGATTTTCCTGTGTGTTTTTTTCGTTTGTAGTGTTTTCCATGCGTCAGTATTTTCTTTTGCGACAAAGGCCGGGATCATTAGTTCCCGTTAAATTATAAAAAAAATTCCATCCAGCCAGCAGCCAGATGGAAATTCGCAGGGAGAATCTTGATTTTACAATGTCAGGGTTTTTCGACAACCGGTTCATTATCAGGTTTATCTCATCCCGATACGGTAGGTCATTTTGATCAGGAAGGTATTGTGTGCTTCAATGGAGAAAAGGTCATCCATGCTGCGCCCGTATTGCAGGTTCCCGTTTTGTGCAAAGCCTGAGCGGTTCTGGCTCCATACAAGGTGAATGGTTGACCCGGGGTTGTATTCCCAGCGGAGGACCAAATTGGACAGAAACTCCTGCACCCTGAAATCTGGTTTCCTGAACTGGTAGTCGGTATTGCCGTCAAGGTTCTCATCTACCCGGTAAATGCCGTCTGTCAGTGTAATCTGATCGGGCCCCAGCAATGCGTAACGGTCTTCGAAGTTTTCTGCCATCGGATCGGTAATGTATTTAAAATCGGAATAATTTCCCGTTGCCACAAAAGGTTGCCCCCAATACTGTAAAGTCAGGTCAGGCAGGAGGGTGAAGTTCAGTCTGAATGAAAAGCTGACCACCTCCTGTTTGATCTGACCGAACACATAACGGGGGATTTCTCCATGACTGGTTCTGCTGACAAATTGCAACGACTGAGTGTTTTTATAATAGGATGGGTTCAGTGACATATTCAGATTGTCCAGCGGGCGATAGGTCAGTCCCAGGCCAATCCTCCGGCTTTCACGGGATCCTTCACTGCCTTTCCCCAGATTTCCGCTGATGCTTGCCACCAGGTTTTTGCGGTTGTCGGTTCTGGCTCCGAACCATGAATTTATCTGGTCGGGCATCCGGAATGCCGGCCCGCCTCTTAACAAGTTGGCAGATACGACATCATAATTGTAATCAATGCCGAAATTGGTTGTCCAGTGATTCCGGTACCTGATAAAGCCATTTGCATTCCATCCTTTCAACAGGTTCTGGCCGGCGAAGTTCCATATGGTGTACTGGTTCATCCCAATATTATAGGAACGGTAGAAGCTTTTTGGTTCCCATTCCCGGTAAGAAACTGCAATGACCTGAAGAATCTGGTCAGCTTCTCTCATGTAGCCGATGTCATTGAGCTCAAATTCAGGAGACTTCCAGGTAACGGCCGAGAAGATATTCCAGTGGCCCCCACCGGTTTTGGCCAGTTGAACCTTGCCGCCTGTTCCGGTAAGTGAGGTTCTTGTGGAATCCACTTCCACGTGTGAGGCATCGGGTCGCTGAAAGTACCTGGCAGGGGAATGTTGTGTGCGAAGTATGGCTGCTTCATTTCCTGTTACATGACTCATCGCTCCATTGACACTGAGAAGCCAGGTCCTGTCGCCAAAATAACGACTGTAATCCATTCCGCCCGAATAAGCTGCTCCGTGCATTTGTTCTGAAAGGTTGTCGTTGTTTCTGCGATGCACGCTGGTAAACATCCCCCCGATCGTGCTTTTGCCGTTGTTGAATTCTTGTTGCAGCCTGCCGACGAAGAAATTTGTCATCGGCTCTACGGTTTTAAACGAACGTTCGCCGGAAAGGGCAATTTCCGCTTGTTCTTCGGCAGTTACGGCATCAATGATTGCCACAGAAAGACCACTTTCTGTCCTTCCCGTCATTTTGGCCGCTCCCAGTATATTGGTAAACCCCGGCGTGTGCACGTGGGCACCGTTCTCTACGGCTATCCGGCCCTGGGGCCGGCGGCCGATCCGCCGTGAATAGAACAGGTTGTCGTTGCCGTTGTTGCCGTTGCCAATGCCAAGGTTAAAACTGCTGATGTTCCTCCCCTCAATGAAAAACGGGCGCTTTTCTTCAAAAAACGTTTCATAAGCTGTCAGGTTTACCTGAGAAGGGTCGGCTTCCACCTGGCCAAAGTCCGGGTTGATGGTTAAATCCATGGTAAGATTGCTGCTGAGACCGATTTTGGCATCCATGCCCATTTTGTAATTGTGGTCGCTTCCATCAAGAAAAGGATTGCTTTTCACAGCGGGATATCTGTCTGCGGAGGAAACCACATAGGGGGTCACATCAAATACACTTCGGGGTTCGATCCCGTTGAATCCCCCCAGGGTTCCGAACCGGTGCACCAGGCCAGGTGCATCACTGGGAATATGTGACCAAAAAGAAGTTTCTCCGTATCTGTGCGTCTCCCGCAATACCTGCACACCCCATAAGCCTTCTCCTTGTTGTTCAAACCGGAGCTGGCTGAGCGGGATGCGCATTTCTGCTACCCATCCCTTATCATCAATGCCTGTGCGTACCCACCAGTTGGGATCCCATGAACTGTCTTCATTCTGTCCGTCATTGGAGATGATCAGGTCATACTTGACCCCGGCTGCATTGACTCCGAAAACAAAAGCCGTACGCTTGTCGTGATAACTGTCAAAACCAATGGCCACATGGTCCCCTTCGGTCTGGTCGCGCCTTGTCAGCCGTTTCACGATGCTGTCGGGAGCATTGTCGTAAGCCCGGATGGCCACGTAAAGATTGTTGTCGTCAAACAACACCTTGAACGCTGTTTGCTGAGAGGGTTTGCGTCCGTTGTAGGGCTCAAACTGAATGAAGTCGCCGGTCCATTCGCCCTGTTCCCAGGCCGGATCGTCCAATACTCCGTCAATTTCAGGGGGTGGCCCGGACAAGCGGGTTGCCTGATAATGTTTGGCTGCATGATCTGTTGACCACAGGAGGGTGGAGCAAAAAAGCAATAGGAGAAAAACTGACAGCCTGGTCATGGTAATGGTATTTAATAGATGGAAAACATTCTGTCAATTTTACATCAAGCATCAGGCCGAAAGCTATAAGAAAAAGATAAATAATGAGTTAGGATTGATTGTTAGCGAATGAGTAAAGGTGAATATGTTCGTTAATGAACAGTATTTGTGCGGATTTGCACACAGATTATTTTACCTTGTCTGCAGAAACGGTCGCCTTTTGTTTTCTCAGCAATATGCCTGCAGTCAGGATCAGTCCACCACCAACGATCATATTGGGTGTGATGGACTCATTGAAAAAAACGGCACCGAACATCACGGCCGCAATCACCTCCCAATAGGTAAACAGGGAGTAATGGCTCATTTTGAGTTGTTTCAGGGCATAAAAGAACAGAACGAATGCCGCGATACCGATCAAAAATCCGTACAGGGAGGCTGCGCCGATCTGGGGCAGGGTGGGAGCCGGGGTATTTAAAAATAAAAAGGGGGTAAAAACGATGGCTCCCAGCAGGTTCTGGTAGAAAATGGTTTCGGTTTTGCTGTATCTGACCAGTTCTTTTTTGAAAATGATGGCAGTGATGGAGAACAGAATGGCTGAACCAAGCATGGCAATCATTCCGATGAAGTCCTGGTTCCCGAAGCTGATCTCTTTATTCATGTACATGATGACAAGGCCGGAAAAGGCCAGCCCGATCAGTATGGCTGTCCTTCGGGATACCTTTTCTTTCAAAAACAGGGCCCCGAACAGGGAGGCCCAGATGGGCCAGGTAAACAGGATGATCACCGCATTGCCGATGGTGGTATAGAGATATCCCACGAAAAATAAAAACATTCGTGTGGCATTCAGCCCGGAAGCCACCAGCATGATATTGTAATTGCCTTGAAAGAGTTTGACTTTTTTCCAGTGAAAATAGGCCAGAAGCACCAACACGGGTATCGCCATACGGAAAAATGTGATCGAGGTGGACGGGAGGTCGATCATTTTGATGAAAACGCCGCTTGATCCGCCGATGGTGGCGGCAATGATAATGGCCAGGTAGGGATTGAGTTTCATAAAATCGCTGTCACAAATTTACTGTTTAAGCTGCAGGGTTATGCTGTTTTTGATATAATTGACCGGAAATTTACCGGATCGGTGGCTCCTTCAGTATTCACAAATAATATGCGTGATTCCGGGCTTATCCGGAGCAGGTCTCTGACGGGCTTCAGCTTTTCCTCGGCCATGACGGCCATAAATCCGGCAAGACCTGCTGCTCCGGATTCTCCTGCAGTGACAGGCTGATCGGTTCCTGCCGGATGATACAATGCCTGCATTGCTTCTGCGGCAAAATGGTCACTGATACTGACCACGGCATCCGTGCCGCTGCGGATGATGTTCCACGCCCCCGGAGACGGTATGCCACAATTCAGCCCCGCCATCATGGTCTTAAAACTTTTATCCGGCACCACTCTCTTCCCGGCCCGGAAGGAGGTCAGCACCCCGTCAGCCTCAAAAGGCTCCACCAGTATGATTTTGGGGCGGTCCGGGCCATACCTGTCAAGGTAATACCAAATGGCAGAAGCCGCGAAGCTGCCCACCCCAGCCTGGAGAAAGACAATATCCACCTCCGGTTTTCCCGGAAGATGCAATTCCTCTTCCAGCTCACGGAACTGGGTCAGGTATCCTGCCATGATCAGAGCAGGGATCTCCTCATAGCCGTCCCGGGCTGCATCCTGAACCAGTTGCCAGCCCTCCCGGCTGCAGCTTTGCGCCGCCCGGTCACAGGCTTCATCATAATTTCCGTCAACCCGGATCACCTCTGCTCCTTCCTGTTCAATGGCCCGGATTCTGGCCACTGCCGTGTGATCCGGCACAAAAACGACCGATTTTTTCCCGGCACTGGCCGATGCCCAGGCAAGAGCCCTTCCGTGATTACCGTCTGTGGCTGTGCAGAAGGTGTCGATGTTGCCATCTTGCTCCAGGATGCAGTGGATGGCGTAGGAAGCGCCCAGGGCTTTAAAAGCCTCCAGGTGGAAACGCTTTGATTCGTCTTTGATAAAGAGCTGTCCTGTATGGTACTTTTCTGCCAGGCGGTGCAGGTTCAGGCAGGGGGTAGGGGCATATCCCGGCAGCGTACGGTGAAACTGATACGCATCGTTGTGTGTCAGGATATGGGTTGTGTTGTCCGGAGCGAATTCATTGTCTGGTTTGTGAAGAAAAAAGTCAATCATGCCTTCTTGTCTGCTTGATTTGTATTAATAGAGCCGGACAGGGCCGGGCTGTGTGTTGACTGTTGTTGTAAACCCTGACCTATTCTTTCATTATTAAACCCACTGATGCTTCAGAAAAGATCTCTGCCAGCGGAATATTGCCGCTGAATTTACGGTTCTTCAAAGTAAGTAAATTTTTCCAGCTTGTCTGGCCTTTGTCAGGCAGGATAATGCGGGTAGTGTCCCAATCCACCTCAGACAGATATTCACCTGCCTTTTTATCAGACAGGTGTGCTGTAATCAGGGGTACGGCCACGATCAGCCACTGTTTTTCCCACTGTCTTGCGAATGCCATTACGTGCCGCCGGTATTTTCCTTCCACTTTAAGGGGAAGATAGCCCCCTTTTTCAAACAGATCCGGGTTCTCCTTTCGCAGATTCAACAAGCTGCAGGTCAGCCACAGTTTGATCTTTCCGTCAAACGGGTTCCGGGAAAGTGAACGGATCATCTCCGCGGCTCCTTTTTGGTACTCCTTTTGCATTTCCTGCAACAGCCGGAGTCGATTGCTGTAATCTACCTTCTTGCGATTATCCGGGTCTACCAGTGTCATATCCCACAACTCCGTGCCCTGGTAAATATCCGGTACTCCCGGGCAGGTACATTTCAGGGTGAGTTGTGTGAGGGAGTTTACCACGCCCCGCCAGGCGATTTTCTGCTGAAAAGGTAAAAATGCCTGCAGGAAATCATGGCCGGGATCCAGCATCATACGGACAAAGCTGCAAACGGCATTTTCATAAGCTTCATCGGGATCACGCCAGCTTACTTTCCGCTTGGCTTCCCTCAGGGCTTTTACCAGGTACTGGTCGATGCGATCGAGATACTCATTATCCACCTTTCCGTTGAATGGGAAAGTACCCAGAAGGGTCTGGTAAATAAAATACTCCACGCTGAGCGAAGGCTCCAGCAACCCCGACTCCAGTCTGGTTTTGAGCTTTTGATTCATCTGCATCCAGCGGTGCACATTCGACTCCCATTCAACGGTGAGTTCACTGACTACATTGAGGCGGGCCCGTACATCCTCGCCGCGCTTGGTGTCGTGGGTGCTTGTGGTATTCATGGTCAGGGGCCAGTTTGCCTGCCTGGCTTTCATCTGACGATGGAACTCCGACACGCTGATGCCCTTTGCGTTGATGGCATCGCCCACTTCATTGTGGGCAATAAAGGAGTTGTACTGGTACATGGAAGTATCTTCCACCCCTTTGGCCATCAGCGGTCCGGTAAACTGCATAAGGCGTGTAAAGAAGGCCCTCACTTTACCGGTGCTTTCGCTGTTCTTTCGTTCCCGGGATAGCAAAACGCCGGCCAGTATATCCAGGGCCGGAACAATGCCGGGGTTTCGCTGCCGGGCGGTTTTTATTATTTCCCGCACTTGTTTCCTGTTCTGCCTGTGGATGGGAAACCTTCGTGGATAAAGGCGATACACAGGACAGGCCAGCATAAACTCCCCGATGGCCTCTTTTATTTCTTCTTTGGTGACCCCCTCTTTTTCGTAATCCATCAAACCAAGCCGGTCGAAGTACGCCATAATGTTGTCCCACTCACCGTGCATCCGGGTGGTAAGAATCATCTTTTTGTTCTGATAGATCAGTTCGGCCGGAGGGGTCCTGATATGGGTCACGTCCCTGAATAATTTCTTCAGTGAGGCGGTTCGCCGGACGTTGGTCAGCAGGTTGTTGACCATGGCCAGGAAATCATACCCTGTGCTTCCCTGAACAGGCCAGAATTCCGGGAGGTCTTCGTCCTGCTCCAGGATCTTTTCCGTTACGATGTAGGCATTGTTGCCCGATAATTTCCGGAGCCATTGCAGGTATCCGTTGGGATCGTTCAACCCGTCCACGTGATCGATGCGGAACCCGTTGATATGACCTGTGTGAAGCAGTTGTGCCATTAAACGGTGCCAGGACTGGAAAACCTCTTCGTCTTCCATGCGCAGACAGATCAGGTCGTTGACGGTAAAAAAACGACGGTAATTGATCCGTTTTTCGGTTTCCTGCCAGTGGCAAAGGGTGTAATGCTGATTGTCAAGGATTTCCTTTAATTTTGACGGGTCACTGTTGTATTGTTTCAGGATGCCTTCGATCAGGGTTGTGTCTTCCTTTGTGCCGTCATGCCCTTTCAGGAGGGCTGAAAAAGTACCGGGATTACATGGGTAAACCTGATCAAAATAACGGATGCAGAAATTGTCATTTTCCCATCCCAGTTTTATCTCTTTGTTACGGATCGCTTCTTCACGGCTGCTACCCAGGAAGGGGACCATAAGGGGCCTGCCGGGGCCGGGCACGCCCGGTTCAAAATCAAAAACAGCATGGAAGGGAGAGCGGCTTCCGTTTTCAAGGACATCCATCAGCCAGGCATTCCCCGGGTGATAAGCCATATGATTGGGAACGATATCCTGCAGCCACCCGATCCCGGCTTTCTGGAATTCCCCGGTGAGGCGTTTGAAATCCTGCAGGTTGCCTGTTTCGGGATTCATTTCAAGGGGGTTGATCACGTCATATCCGTGCTCACTCCCCGGAACAGCCTTCAGCAGGGGGGAGGCGTAAATGGTGCCGGGCCCCAACAGGGTAAAGTACTTTTTTTGCGCGGCCAGTTGTTTCAGGGTAAATCCCTGGTGAAACTGAATCCGGTAGGTGGATACGGGGTTGTGCATGGGTGGTTTTTAAATCATTTTAAATAGGGCGATCGACCTTCTTTCTGCCTTTACGGATAACCCGTCTCCATCAGCAATTAAGGGAGTTGCATCATTATTGACGGGTCCGCCCCATAGCGCATGGGCTGAATAGAGCAGGAGAGAGGGTTTTTTGTGGGACAGGTTCTCCAGGGGCACCACAATGGTTTTTTCGGCAAAATTCATTACGGCGACCAGGGTTTCATCATTCCCCTTTCTGTATAGCAATAGCCCCTCGTGCCCGTCCACACCAAGAGTGTGTGTGCCTGACCTGTTACCCGGGGTCAGCAGGGGTTCCTGTTTTCTGATGGAGATCAGCTTTTTGTAAAATGCAAGCATCTGCTGCTTGCCGATATCTTCATGCCAGTTCCACTTCAGTTTGGATGCTTCAAAGGTTTCTTCGGCGGCAGGATCAGGGGGCTCCGCATTTTTGATGAAATCACGGAATTCCCGTTTTCGCCCTTTGCGGGTCTGATTCAGCAGATGGGGGTCGCCGTGGCTGATGAAAAAAAGAAAGGGGCTGTCTTCCGCGTATTCTTCTCCCATGAACAGCATGGGGATGAAAGGACTGAGAAACATAGCGCCGGCAGCCAGTTTGAGGCTTTCGTGATCCAGCAAGGCACTGAGCCGGTCTCCATTCATACGGTTGCCAACCTGGTCGTGGTTCTGGGTAAACACCACGAAACGTTCACCCGGCTGATCGGTGGTGGGGGTGCCGTACATTTTCTTCCGGTGGGGAGAATAATTTCCATTATACACCCAGGCATGATTGAACGACTTGCAAAGGTGTTCCAACCCTCCGAAATCCGCATAATACCCCTGCCGTTCGCCTGTCAGCAGGGCGTGCAGGGCATGGTGCCATTCGTCGCACCACTGGGCGTCTAGCCCGAATCCTCCCTGGCCGGCCGGGGTGATATACCGTGTGTCGTTGAGGTCACATTCTCCGATGAGGAAATGCCTGCCTCCGGTCTGTTCATTCAGTGCAACCACGTGTTCGCTGAGTTCGCGCAAAAAATGCCGGGGGCTCATGTCTTTGATGGCATGTACCGCATCCAGCCGCAATCCGTCCACATGAAAATCGCTTAGCCACATGAGGGCATTCTCCAGGAAATAATTCCTGACCCCGTCACACCAGGCATCATCAAAGTTGACCGCCTTGCCCCAGGGAGTGTGGTATTTTCCGGTGAAATAAGGCCCGTAAGCATTGAGGTAATTCCCCTCCGGCCCCAGGTGGTTATACACCACATCCAGGATGACGGCAATCCCTTTGTTATGGCAGGCCCTGACCAGTTCTGCAAAGGCCTGTGCACCTCCGTATGATTGCTGCACCGCGAACGGGAAGACCCCGTCGTAGCCCCAGTTGCGTGAACCGGGAAAAGCCGCCACCGGCATGATCTCTATGGCATTGATTCCCAGTGTGGCAAGGTAGTCAATCTTTTGCGCGGCCGCTTCAAAATTGCCTTCCGGGGTAAACGTACCCACGTGCAGTTCGTAAATGACCAGTTCCTGCAGTGGGATGCCCTGCCACTGCAGGTCCCTGATTTTACGGATTTCCTGTAAGTCAATGCATTCAGAAGCTTCGTGTACTCCCCCGGGCTGCGAAAGGGATGCCGGGTCGGGGAAGCGGTTTTTGTTGTTGATGTTGAACACGTAGCGGTCTCCAGCCTGCAGGCCTGGGCATGAGGCTTCCCAGAAACCGTAGTCTTTTTTCTGAAGATGCAATGCAGCTTTTCCCTCAACCTCCATGCTAAGTTTGCGTGCATAAGGGGCCCACACGCGAACCAGGGGGTCTGCCTCCGGGATAAAAGTCACGCCCGGTCTTCTGGCTGAAAAATCTGCCTGCATCTTTGTGGTGGATTATGTGTGATTTGTTTGGTGGCGGGAAAAGGTTTTGTCACAAGCTAAGGCTTGCAAACGTCAGGAACTGTTCCTGGGGCTTTGCAGTAAAACCACGGAGCGTTCCTTTACCTTGAGCTCTTCACCTGCCTGAAAGGTCTTCAGGCCATTTTGGTCAAATGTACCCTTGTCTGTTTCCATGATCAGCATCCATGATTTACCCCAGTCTTCGGGCGGCATGGCAAAGGGCATCTCTTCATGGTGGGCATTGAAGATCAGATAAAAATCATCATCCCTCAGTTCCTTACCGTCGTATGTTTTTCCGGGAATGCCGTCGCCCGAGAGGTATACACCGATGGCCTGATCCCCGCCGTTTTCCCAGTCATGAATGGTCATAATATTTCCGTCAGGGCGGAACCACTCAATGTCTTTGACCTTGCTCCCGTTTACCGGCTTGTATTTGAACCACTGTTTGCGGGTGAACACATGATGCTCCATTCGCATCCGGATAAGTTGAGCGGTGAATTCCATCAGATCCTTGTCCATGTTCTCCCAATCGATCCAGGATATCTCATTGTCCTGGCAGTAGGGGTTGTTGTTCCCGTTCTGGGTTCTGCCCAGTTCATCACCGGCCACCAGCATGGGGATTCCCTGGGAGAGCATCAGGGTGCTCAGGAAATTCCTCACTTGTTTTTTCCTCTGGTGATTGATGTCCGGGTCTTCGGTATGGCCTTCCACGCCGAAATTCCATGACCGGTTATGGCTTTCACCGTCGCGGTTGTTTTCACCGTTGGCCATGTTGTGTTTTTCATTGTAGGATACCAGATCGCGCATGGTGAACCCGTCATGGGCCGTGATGAAGTTAATGCTTGCCACCGGGCGCCTCCAATCGTCATAATACAGGTCGGAACTGCCTGTCAGCCGCCAGGCAAAATCGCCCAGTTTCTGGCGTTCGCCACGCCAGAAGTCCCGCATCACATCCCGGTAATGTCCGTTCCACTCCATCCATCCCTGCGGAAAGTTTCCCACCTGGTAACCTCCTTCACCTATGTCCCAGGGTTCGGCAATGAGCTTCACCTGCGACAATACGGGATCCTGGTGAAGCACATCAAAGAAGGAGCCCCACTTGTCCACATCGCTGAATTCCCTGGCCAGTGCAGACGCCAGGTCAAACCTGAACCCGTCTACATGCATTTCGGTTACCCAGTAACGGAGACTGTCCATGATCAGCCGGAGAATGGTGGGGTGCACCGTATTGAGGGTGTTCCCTGTTCCGGTATAATCCACATAGTGGCGCTTATTGTCATTCGGAAGGCGGTAATAGGCCGCGTTGTCGATGCCCCTGAAACAAAGGGTCGGCCCCAATTCATTGCCTTCACCCGTATGGTTGTACACCACATCCAGGATCACCTCAATGCCAGCTTCGTGCAGGGACTTGACCATGTTTTTGAACTCATAGATCTGTTCTACCCCGGCATTGCCGGTGGCTGAGTACTCAGGATGGGGAGCGAAAAAATTAATGCTGTTGTACCCCCAGTAATTCGACAACCCCTGTTTGACAAGGTGGTGGTCGTGGATGAAGTGGTGAATTGGCATGAGTTCCACGGCATTCACTCCCAGGTTTTTCAGGTAGGCAATGACATCCGGGTGGCGCAGGGCAGCATAGGTGCCCCGGATCTCGTCGGGCAGGCCCGGAAATCTTTTGGTGAATCCCTTGACGTGCATCTCATAGATCACGGTTTTGTTCAGTGGGATTTTCAGTTGTGTATCTCCGTACCAGTTGAACTGGTCATCGATCACCACGCTCTTGGGAACAAAGGGGGCGCTGTCGCTTGTGCTGAATGACTGATCCTTTGACGGATCACTCACTTTGTAACCGAACAGGGAATCATCCCACTTTTCTATCCCGCTAAGCGCTTTCGCATACGGGTCAATGCAAAGTTTGTTCGGATTGAAGCGGTGTCCGTTTTCAGGCTCGTAAGGACCGTGCACACGGTATCCGTATTGCTGCCCGGGTTTGAGGCCGGGAATGTAGACATGCCAGTGGTTGTGGGTACGTTCGGTGACCGGGATGCGGTGTGTTTCTTTCTCGTTTTCATCGTACAAACAAAGTTCAACGGATGTGGCATTCTCAGTAAACAGCGCAAAATTTACGCCTTCCCCGTCAAATACGGAACCCAGCGGGTAAGGTTTGCCGGGCCATGTGGGTATATTGTTTATCATTGGTATTTTCGCGTGTAGCTCGTTTTGGTGCCAATGTTGGCATTGTAAATTTACGAAGGCTTTTCGGATATATTGATGTCGATCACGCCCCTTTTCCCCAGGCCAAAAATATCATCTCCATCGGGTTGTCTTCGTCAGTCCAGAAAACATGATCCAGCCCCGGTGCAATGTAATACGCTTCGTTGGCCTTCACCTGCAAGGTATCGTTGCCGATTCTTGCAAAACCTTCCCCCCGGGTAATGATAAAATACTGAGGGAAAGGGTTGGTGTCTCCGGGTTCGTTTACCCGCTGACCCGGATGGATCTGGTACCAGGCACTCCGAACACCTACTTCATCGGTCTGCTGGTAAAACAGCGGAATGGCGTTTCCTCCGTGTACAACCCTTGAGTGCGCTTCCGCCAATACCACTTTGTCGTGCGTAGAGGGATTGAAAAAACGCTGAACGAAAAACAAAAAATCGTTCATGAGTTGAGCGTCCATGGGTTGATGGAATTCCACATCCAGGGGGGTGGTGTCTGATATATCTTCCCGGCCCAGGGAAGTGAAGCCGGTGAGCTCTCCCCGGTAAATCCTGTTGTAATGTGCCAATGTGGCTTTCAGGGTGTAGGGGGCATCCGGGTGGAGGCCCTCATACAGGCTGTATTCTTTCCCGCTGAATAGCAGGTGGAACTCCGTATCCTTTTCCGTGCAGGTAAAGTTCACTGCAGCCTGGTAGTCCTTATTGACCTTATCAATAAATGAACCAGCCCAATGTTCCAGGATCGCTTCCAGGCTTTCGGTGTCCTTATCCTGACCGGCGTTTTCACCCCGGTCAACACTGCAGCTGAGGATCATCAGTGTCAGGCACAATATGCATCCCAATGATGCGAATTGTCTGGTCATTTTAAAATTGGTAAACATGAAATACGATTTTTGTTGGTTGACAGATTACTTTTATGATTTTTTCTTCTGTCATATTTAAGCACTGCAAAGATAAGGGGTTTGAGTTACATAACTGACCTATAAGGGGTTCCCAAAAAAAGTTTGGATTTTTGCAACATGGATATTATATTTGCCGCCGAAAACAAGAATTAAACTTTATGACCATGAAAACAAGAAATTACATTACCCTTGGTATGCTCTGTCTGTTCGTGATAGCCAGCTGTGACGACAAACAGGAAGAAGAACCTCCCAAAGCTCCCGTGGCTGAATTTGAAGTGGAAAAAACCTGGTATGAGGCCGGGGAGCCCGTTGTATTCAACAACCTGAGTGAGAACGCTGTGTCTTATTATTGGGAGTTCGGGTCATCCGCCACCAGTACAGAAGAAAACCCTGTGTTTACCCCTGACCTTCAGACCCCGGCTCTTGGTTACCGGTTCCGTGCGAAACTGACTGTGATGGGCGAAGACGGACAGGAAGACTCCACCGAGCAATTTGTGATTGCTTCCCACCGGATGTTCAGGCGGATTGTCATTAAAGAGATGGACGAAACCATTGAACAGTCGCTCCCTTCAGATTCAGAGAAAAATACAGAACTTATCTGGCTGATGGGGCCGGCAGCTGATCCATTTGCCTGGTTTGGTGATCACCAGTCGCTGCCTCCGCTTGTATTGCCCGACGAATATGAGCTTCCCCTCGAATCGGGTTTATGGCCGGCTTCCCTGCCAATGGGGAATACGCCCTGGATGCTGGATCTTTACGTGAGACTGGAAGACGACGAAACCCCGGAACTGCTGGATTCTTTCCGTTTTAATCCTACACAGCAGGAGGCAAGGCAGGTAAACAAGCATATCCACCTGTTTGAGCTTTCAGGAGAACACATCACGCTTGACGTGGAGTACGAATATGTGCAGGAGTCTTCTCTGCCCTAATCAAGCTTCCTGAAATTCAGGCCAGTATCATCCCGATTATTCCGACCATGAGCCCCATGATCAATACCGGGATGAGATTCTTTTTGAGCAGTTCGCCTTCCAGTCCGGAAAGTCCGACGGTGGCACAGGCGGCGATGATGTTGTGTACGCCTACCATGTTTCCGATGGCCCCGCCCACATTCTGCATGCTGACGATCAGCAGCGGGGAAAACCCTGACTCTTCCGCCACGGCGTATTGAAAGAGGGTGAACAGCATGTTGGAAACGGCATTGGAGCCTGCCATGAAGGTGCCCAGCACGCCCACAAAAGGACTGAAGACCGGCCATACCGAACCGGCAATTCCCGCAATGAAACTGGCCATTGCCAGCGGCATACTGAGCAACTCCCCGGGGTTTTCTCCCGACTGCATCATGAGTCTTACCATCGGTACGGCAAAAACCAGGGCAATGGCAGGCCCTTTGATGCGGTTGAAGGATTCTGCCCAGGCAGTCTTTACCTGTTTTTTTGACATCCTGAACAGGAAAATGCTGAACAGGGCCACAAGCACAAAAGGAAATAACCCGGGGTTATTCAGGGGCTCCAGACCTGCTGAAATCGTTGTGCCAAACAATGATTCTTTTTGGATGGTGACCGAACCAAGCCAGTTGTTAAACGGCAAAAAACGTACCCGGGTAATGATGAGCAACAGCCCGATCAGTATATAGGGGAACCATGCCCTTGTAAGCGGGATGCCGGATTTTTCCAGCCCTGAGCCTGCTTCAATGGCCCCTGTCCAGTTGGGTTGCCATTTGCTGCGATCGGGAAAATCCCAGGTTTTTTTCGGCACCAGGAAGCCTGCCCTGGTCGCAGGTGCAAGGATCAGCAGCCCGATCAGGCCGCCGAAAATACTCGGAAACTCCGGCCCGAGATAAATGGCCACAAGTACATAAGGAACGACGAAACAAAGCCCGGCAAAAATGGCATAGGGCCAGATGGCAAGTCCTTCACGAAGACTTTTTTTCTCTCCGAAAAACCGGGTAAGTATCCCGGTCATGATCAGGGGCACTAAAATACCCGGGATCATATGCAGCAGTGCCGTGAGACCGCCTGCCTGGTGGATGAACATCCCGAAAGAGGATCCGCTTTGTTCAATGGAGTGTACTACATGGGGAAGATTCAGGGAGGTACCCAGTCCGATCAGGGTGGGTGTGCCCACAGCCCCGAAAGATACCGCAGTGCTGTTGGCAATCAGTGCCACCATCACTGCTGCAAGGGCCGGAAACCCCAGGGCCAGCAGAAGCGGGGCAGCCAGGGCGGCGGGTGTGCCAAAACCGGCGGCCCCTTCCAGGAAACTCCCGAACAGCCAGGCCACGATGATGGCCTGTATCCGCTTATCAGGAGAAATGCTTACAAAACCCCGGTTAATCACTGCAATGGCCCCGCTTTCGCGAAGTGTAAACAGCAGGGTAAGCGGCCCGAAAACAATCAGCAGGATATTCACGGCAATGATCAATCCGTGTGATGCGTGTGCCGGCCTATTCGCCTGAAGCGGTTGCCGAGCATGCCATGGCTTTGACCCTCACCCTGGCACGTAAGACCCACAAGGCCTATGCCAGGGTGAGAGATGGCAATTTCTCACTGGAACGGCTCAGCGGATTTAATATTCATGGAAAAACCATCGGCGTGATCGGTACAGGAAAGATCGGACAGGCTTTTATCCGCATTATCCGGGGGTTCGGGGCGGATGTGATCGCCTATGACAAGTACCCGTCTGAAGAGATGAAGAACCTGGGTGTGCAGTATATGGAACTGGATGATGTGTTTGCCGGAAGCGACATACTCAGTCTGCATTGTCCGCTCACGCCTGAAACGCATCACATGATCAATGAAAAGACCCTGCATACAATGAAAAAAGGCGCCATGCTGGTCAATACCAGCCGTGGGAAACTCATTGATACCTCTGCGGTGATTGACTCGCTCAAAGATAGCCACCTGGGATTCCTTGCCATTGACGTGTATGAGCAGGAAGAAAAACTATTCTTCAGGGATCTTTCTGAAACGGTGATCCGGGATAACCAGATCGCCCAGCTGATGGCTTACGCCAATGTACTGATCACAGCCCATATGGGATTTTTTACCCATGAGAGTCTCGAGGAGATTACCCGGATCACCCTGAAGAATTTTGATGACTATGATTCCGGCAAAGATTCTGAAAATGAAGTAAGTTGTAAATTGATCAAGGACTGTTGACTTCCGGGGATGACCGGGTGTTCTCCTGCGGGTTCAGGACAGCGCCGCTTATTTCTGCATGCTGTCTTTTTTGAATGGTATGGTATTTGTTTTTTTGATAAATTGTTTCCCATTACTTAACCCCAATTATTAATCCTCTAAAACTGAAAGTTATGGCTATCAAAAAAGTTTGGATCGAAGACGGATGCACCGCCTGTGGATTATGCGTGGATGTTTCGCCGGAAGTATTTGACATGCCCGACGATGAGGCTGTGGTCAAAGAAGGCGCTGACTTTAATGCACATGCAGATGCCATTAAAGAAGCAGCTGAAGATTGTCCTGTGGAAGTAATCCAGTACGAGGAAGATTAGGGGATACTGAAGGACTCAGGCGATATCGGCCAGGATATGACCGTTATGCCGGAGCAGTTCAACCTCCACCCCGTAAACAGCAGTAAGGACTTCCGGCGTAATGCTTTGTGGAGGGCCATGGGTCACAATGTGCCCGTTGTTGAGCAGGAGGAGATAGTCTGCAAACCGGAAAGCCAGGTTCAGGTCATGAACGGTCATGACGGCTGAGAGGTTTTGGCCGGTGGTGATCCTTCGGACAATCTTCATGATATCCATCTGGTTTTTCAGGTCAAGATTGCTGGTGGGCTCATCAAGCAGAAATAGTTCGGGCTGCTGGACCAGTGCACGTGCAATGCATACCTTTTGCAGTTCACCCCCGCTTAGCTGATTGGTGTAACGGGTGGCAAGATGTGAAAGGTTCAGTTGCCCGAGGGCATTGCCCGCCACGTCCAGGTCTTTCTGAGAACTTCTGACACCCACATGCGGGTTGCGGCCAAGCAGCACCGCATCGAATACCGTCATGTTGCCTGCTTTATTATTCTGAGATACATACCCGATTTTCCTGGCTACCTCTTTGGTCTCCATCTGAAATACATTCTGATCCTCAATATCCACTACGCCTTTATAAGGTTTTAAAATGGCATTGATGCAGCGCATCAAGGTGGTCTTTCCTGCGCCATTGGGCCCTATGATGGCGAGCATTTTCCCCTGGCTGAGTGAAAATGAGAGATCCTTTAAGATCAGTTCTCCTTTACGGTACCCGACGGATAGGTTTTTGACTGCAAGCATTATTTGACTCTTTTTTTCAACAAAAGGTAAATAAATGCCGGCCCTCCGATAAAGGAGGTCAGCACAGCCACCGGCAATACATGGGGTTGAAGCATCAGCCGGGCGGCAATGTCCGAGGCCAGGAGCAATGAAGCCCCGCATAAAAAGGCGGCAGGTATCAAAAATCGATAATCGTCGCCAATTGCTTTCCTGACAATGTGCGGTGCGATGAGCCCCACAAAGGCAATAATGCCGAGAAAAGACACAATGGAAGCGGTGATCACCGAAGCCACAACCATGCCGGTGATCCTTACGGTCTCAACTTTAACGCCCAGCCCCCTGGCCGTTTCATCCCCGGCTTCCATGGCATTGTAATTCCACCGGTTCAATACAAAGAACAGGGTGCCCGGAACGACTGTGAGGGCCATCACGCCGATTTCTGTCCAACCCGCTCTGCCTACATCGCCGAAAGCCCAGAACACAATGGCAGCCAGCTGCACATCATCGGCAAAGTATTGCAGGAACATGGTGGCCGCTGCAAACAAAGAGCCCAGGGCAACCCCGCACAGGATCATTACATCCGGGCTGGCGTGGTATATTCTTGCGATCAGGATAATGATCAGGGCCGAGACCATGGAAGCGGCAAAGGCAAAAGCCATGGTAATATAGGGATTGCTTATGGTGAGGGCAGCTGTTTGGGTGAATTGCATGACCCCTGTGCCCATCAGCATTATGGCCATGGCAGCCCCGAAAGCCCCGGCTTGTGATATGCCCAGGGTAAAGGGCGAGCCCAGGGGATTGCGAAGCACCGACTGCATTACCGCCCCTGAAACAGCCAGCCCTCCGCCGGCCACCAGGGCTGCGATGGCATGCGGAAGCCGGATGTTGATGACGATATTTCTGACTGCCGGTATGCTTTCAGGATGAAAGAATGTCCGGATCACCGACCCAATGGGGATGCTTACGGCTCCCAGGGAGATGGCCGCAAGGAACAACAAAATGCTTAAAACAGCAAGGAAGATGATAAAAACAATTTTCCGGCGTACATATTTTGTGTATCCGGGGAATTGCCTGCCGGTGGTTGCCTTTGGTCCGGGAAAAGTCATTGTACATTCAATTTTGAGAAACCGGTGTGGTCAAACATGAGGTTCATCTCTCGGAACGCCGGAGCCCCGTTAAAAAACCGGGCTATTTCTTCCGCTTTTTCCATGGGGTCAATGTCGCGGAAGTTCTCAGGATACACGATCTTTCCGATGTAGTAGGCATTGGCCAGTACAACCTCGATGTTTTTGTTGTATGAGTTATTGGGAAACAGTCCGTATACCCGGGCATTTCTTACCGCCTGCATATCACTGAAGGCAGGATCGTGCTGCAACTGCTCCAGGGCGTTGGCCTTGCCCGGCAAACTCAGGGTGGATGTGTCAATGAATATGATGTCAGGGTCGCTAAAGATAAGGTGTTCTTTTGATACATTCAGATGAGATCGTTGTGATGATTTGTTTGAGCCGGATGCGGCATTCTGAATGCCCAGAAACCGGAAAGGGGCATAAGCCGGGTTTGTTGATTGGATACCATGGGGGCCGCTCTGACCCAGGCCCCCGATATAGCAAGAGACCTCAGATGCATTGTCAATCCTGGATTGCAGGTCGGCAATGGATGTATCAATATAGGCAATGACTTCCTGCGCCCTTTCCTGCTGCTCCATGATGCCGGCCATCAGGTTGAGGGCGTGTTTAAATGTATCATAGTCATAGGTCAGGTTGCCGTATTGAAGCGTAATGACAGGAATGTCTGTTTTATCCTGCAGCTGGTCGGGCTCAATGCCACCACCCGGGGCCATTTTGAATATGACATCAGGCCCGGGGTCCAGGGCAGCGATGAGCTCGGGATTGTCGAAGCCGCGAAATTCACCGAAAATGGGGTATTCTTTAAACTGAGGATTGGCAATGGCGTATGGCCTGGCATCAATGGGGGCGCCGCGGACTTCAATCCCGTCAACGGCCACAATCCGGTCGTGCGCATTTAAATAGGTCAACAACCTTAACGTGCCCGGGCCGGAACAAATTACTTTTTCCACGGTAGCCGGGATTTGAACCTGACGGCCATTGATGTCGGTGACCACAGCGGTTTCAGGGTTGTTTTCTCCATCAGCTGACCAGGCATCACTGGCTTTGTACGAAGATCCGGTTTCACCTGTCCGGTTGCAGGCTGAAACAGTGATCAGCAAAAAGAGCAGGGTGATTGCAACAAGCGGGAGATTCCGGGTCATTCTGTGAAGGCATTTCATTATGCTATTTCGTAACACCATTATATTAATCGTGTTACTAAAAAGGCGAAAGTACCAATTTTTTGGAAATCACCAAAGAGGATGTATAATTCTTTCCCTGGATATTCAGTCAGGATAAAGAATGTCTTCTGCCGAGGACGCAATACACAGACGCATTGAGTAGTTCCGGTAACGTCTGACGTTTTTTTCACTTAAAGGTTCAGAGGCCAGTTCATCGAGTGCTTCCCGGAGTTTTACATGGGTGTAAAGAAACTGGTTGTACTGATGTTCAGCCCGTGACTGGGATGCAGTCGGGCAATGGTATTATTTATCATGCGCTGTGCGCTGCCCTGAATAATATGGGATTTGATGGTTTTTTCTCGGAGCCCATGAACAAATATATTTTGCATTTGTTTATTTGTTTTAAACGATCAATTAATCTTTTATAAATACGAACAGGCTTTCTTACCTGGTAATTGCTTCATCCCATGAAAAATTTTGACGTGATCATTATTGGCTCCGGGCAGGCTGGTACCCCCCTGGCCTTTAAGATGGCCGCCTCCGGGAAAAAGGTGGCTTTCATAGAAAAACAACACCTTGGCGGGACTTGCGTGAACGACGGCTGTACGCCTACCAAGGCATACGTGGCCAGTGCCAGACGAGCCTGGGATGCCCGGCACGGAGAGGAACTGGGGGTGATTATTCCGGATGGGACTTCGGTCGACCTGCGAAAAGTAAAAGCGCGCAAAGATGCACTGGTTAAAAAATCAGCAGATGGCATCCGCAAAGGGGTAGAAAATGAGGATTACATTACTTTATTCGAAGGAGAAGCCCGCTTTACCGGGGGAAATACGGTATCGGTGAATGATACTGAATTAAGCGCAGCGGAGATTTATATCAATGTGGGTGCGCGGTCTCTTATCCCTGACAATTTAAAGGCACTGGATTATCTCACCAATCAATCCATCCTGGAGCTGACGAAACTCCCCGAACACCTGATCGTCATAGGCGGCAGTTATATAGGGCTTGAGTTCGGACAGATGTTCAAAAGGTTTGGGAGCAAGGTGACCATCGTGGAAAAAGCTCCCAAAATAATTGGTCATGAAGATGATGAAATCAGTGAACAGATCCTTGATTTTTTAAAGGAAGAAGGGATCAGGTTCCGTCTCAATTCAAGTTGCACACAAGGCCAGATGAACGAAGACGGATCGGTGACCGTCAAACTTGACTGTGAACAGGGGGAACCTGAAATTACCGGGTCTCATATTCTGATAGCGGTCGGGCGCAAACCCAATACCGACACATTGAATCTTGAGGCCGGCGGGATTGAAACGGATGAGCGTGGCTATATCAAAACCGATGATTACCTGGAAACCAATGTGAAAGGGGTTTATGCGCTGGGTGACTGTAACGGCAAGGGAGCATTTACCCATACTGCCTACAACGATTTTGAGATCATCGCCGGCAATAAACTTTCAGGCCGGGACCGCAAAGTGACCGACCGGATAATTTCTTACTGTTTGTATACGGATCCTCCGCTGGGCCGGGCCGGGATGAACAAGACCCAGGCAAAAGAAAAGGGGTATGACATCCTGGAAGCAAAAATGCCCATGGACAAGGTATCGCGGGCAGGGGAAAAAGGAGAAACCAGGGGCTCAATGAGTGTGGTCATTGACTCACGCAGTAAAAAAATTCTGGGCGCATCAATACTTGGTGTGGGAGGGGATGAGATCATAAGCGGGATTCTTAACATTATGTATGCCGATGCCCCGTATGCGGTTGTCAGGGATTCGGTGATCCCTCATCCCACCGTATCAGAACTGATCCCTTCCATGTTGGAGGGGCTGAAAGGGGAATAACCCATTCCCTCAAAGCCGTTAAATAAACATACCCGCTTACCGGATAGTTACCTGGTAAACGGGCATGTGCAATAAAAGTCAGAAATTACGGGGGTGAAAATTATAAATTATACATCGTGATCTCAACTTCACTGATGAGGTCAATTTTTTCCTCAACGATGTCATAGATGTCTGTGTTGGTATCAGAGCTGATAATAATCACTCCGTTTTCATCTCTGTTAGCATTCGAAATCATATCCGGAGAAACCCCTGAGAACCAAATGTTTGGATCAAATGTGATTTCTGCGATCATTGTGGAACTTTCGGTCAGGGTGAATTCTCCTTCCTTCTCGAGGGAGAACTCCTGACCGGAGTCAAATAAAAACCTGATGGGATGCTCATTGCCCCCGGCATCTGTCCAAATTCCGTCGAGAGCGATTGCCGGTTCGTGGTTTTTGTCCCAAAGTTCAAGTTCGATTTCAATCTCCGTGTAAGTACCCGGCCTGATCTGGATCGATGAAACATCGGGATTGCTTTCCCCTGTGGCAAAATCAATGGTTATAAATGATTCAATCTCAAATTCTACCTCCAGGCTGTCAACATCTGATTCAGCCTCAAATTCTATGCTTTCCAGGATGATATGGCCCGAAGAAAACTGCAGGTTGTTGTCCGAAGTACTTTTGAGAGTTGATCCGGACGTCACTGTATTAAACTCCAGTTGCAGGGTCGGGTTGCTTATTTCTTCTTCCTTTTCACATGCAACCAGGCCTATTCCGATTATGAAAAGGCTGAAGATTGCCAGAAAAAATGGTTGTTTTCTCATGTCTTTTTTGTTTTTAAGTTTATGTTTTCTACTTATAAGACGGTATACGTTTTAAAAAGTTGTAATCTGTGTGTGATTTCTGCTGAATATGGATACAGTTGATGACGATTCCTCGACCAATGACATGGTGGTCTCATTGGCCGGTAAATTTTGACCGGAATCATCTTAAGAAGTTATTAAGAGAATCACAGCTCAATATCAAACTTGACCTGAATAACGGAAAAGCCGGAGCCAAGGGATGGGGGACGGACTTAACAACTGACTATGTGCTGTTTAATTCAGTATATACCACCTGAATATTTATTGTGATGATGAAACCGATTCTCTTTCTCATGTTTCTTTTTTGACGGTGTTCCCTATCTGAATACCCCTCCCATTATGCCCGGCGAAACATTCAAATACGAATTCCGGCTCAGGCAAACAGGCACTTACTGGTATCATTCCCACACCATGCTGCAGGAGGAAATCGGCGTTTTTGGTGCTGGTGGTGGCGGACTGGACCAATGAAAAGCCAATGACCATTCTTCGCAATCTGAAAAGGGGAAACGAATGGAGAAGAAAAACAGGAGTATCCCGGTTTTGAACCCGGTGAAAGGGTCACGTTGAGCCGGTCAGGCGTGAAAGGACATTTATAACCATTGCTGAAACGTATGATTTATAGTAACTATTCCTGCTTATAGGGAGCTACGATAACCGGTTTGGTTTTGGCGGGGGATTAATGGCAAGGTTCTAAGGCGGAATTAGTGGCCCTTCAGGCCAAATCTTTTTTTGCTGGTGTGTTAAATTGAATTGCCTATATGGAAGAATTTTAGCGTTTCCCCCGGAATCAGGTGCCGGGGGGAAACGGTGAGGAGTGTACAGTTTATTCCGGAAAATGGTGTACAGTTTATTCCGGAATTCGTGAGCATTAACTTAATCCCTGCTCAGGGCCCATATCGCAATACCGGCAACAGTGATTAAACTTCCGAGAAAGATAGCTGCGTTAAGATTTCTTTGTGCTTTCTTGGCTTTCTTAAGCTTTTCAGAGAATAATCCTCTGTCTTCAACAAAGTTTTCAAGTCTTTTTACTCTTGCGTCAAGTTCTTCTTTGATATCCATGGCTTAGATTTTTTAAGTTTTAACTTGATTAATGTTCATGCGTATGCCCGTATTCCTCAGCTTCTTCATACGTTTCGTGTCTGATTCCTGAGGGGTGCTCTGAGGGTGCATAAATAGTGTACAGTTTCAGGTCGGTATTTCCGATATTCCTGACCTCATGCCAATAGCCGGCCGGAATAAAAATGGCCCAATCGTCAGAAACGGTTTCATCAAAATAGAGGTTTTCCTGAGTTTCTCCCATCATCACACGTGCCTCTCCCTGCTCAATACGGATGAACTGGTCAATGTCATTATGCAACTCCAGGTCGATAACTTCCCCGGGCTTTAATGACATAAGAACCATTTGCATGTAGTCACCTGTCCACCTTACTTCGCGGTAATTGTGGTTGTCCAGGGTGGCGTCTTCAATATCCAGTACCCATGGCTTTTGGCCCATATCCTCATTGTTTGTTCTGACTGTTTCGGTTCTTTCCGAATTTTCAGCCGCTGTGTCTTCCGTTGCCGGCTGTTGCTGACATCCTGCCGCAAGCAAAAAAATGAAGATGCATGCTGTGCAATAAATACTGTGCCCGATAAGGTAAGATTTTTTCATAGCGAATCGATTTTTTGTAGGTTATATTGCCACACTTTTTGTCTTCCAAAAGATAAGCATTTATTTCGTTCCCTGCAAGGGATAACCTGTTTGTGGCCATACTGTTATGCGTCAGGGCCTGCCGGCTGCCCTGAAAACTAACATGGGTGCCACGAACGCGCTATGATCAGGGTATCAGATCGGTATTCCCGTCAATGCTTTTGCAGAAGGCTGTGATCACCTTGATCGCACTCTGGGTGTCCTTCAGGGAAGCGATTTCATTGGGGCTGTGCATATACCTCAGTGGAATACTGACAAGTCCTGTGGCTACTCCTCCCCTTGAGAGCTGGAGGGCGTTGGCTTCGGTTCCTGTATTGCGGGGGGCGGCTTCAAGCTGGTAATCAATGCCCGCTTCTTTGGCTGTGTGTTTTAACATGGTGAGCACCCTGCTGTTGATATTGGCACCCACATGAAATACACATCCCTTGCTCAGTTTGATGTCACCATGCTTATTCTTGTCAATTGACGGATAGTCGGTAGCATGGGTCACGTCCACTGCGATGCCGATATCCGGCTTAATGTTATAGGCACTGGTTACGGCACCCCTTAGTCCCACTTCTTCCTGAACTGAAGAAACCACATAAATGTCAGGAAGGTCTTTTACACTGGACAATTCCCTGAGAACGGATGACAGCACAAAAACTCCGATCCTGTCATCATGCGACTTGGAGGCAATCAGGCCACCGGGGAGTTCTGTGAAAGATGGTCTGAAAGTAATGTAATCCCCCACAGAAACTGTCTTTTTAGCCGCTTCGGCAGAGGCGGCACCAATATCTATCCAAAGGTCATCAAGTTTCACAGCTTTATTCCGCTCATCCTGGTCCATTAAATGGATGGGCTTTTTCCCGATAATCCCGTCCGATGTCCCGGATTCACCATATACCCGGACAGCCAGCCCGGGCAGCAAAGCGGGATCAACCCCGCCAATGGTGTCGAACCGGATACAGCCATGGTCATCAATGTGCTTTACCATGAAACCGATTTCGTCTATGTGGGCGGTAAGCATGATCTTTTTATCCAGGGTTCCCTTCCTGAATGCAACGACATTGCCATGTACATCCGTTTTTACATCATCACAATATCCTGAGGCAAATGATCTGAAAAGCTTTTGCACTTCCTGTTCAAATCCCGAAGGGCCGGGGCTGTCAAGCAGCTCTTTTAAATAGGAAAAATCTTTCATTTTCATATTGACTTACTTTTGGCGTCATACAATAGATGTTTCGGAGGAGGCAAAAGTACAATAAATCTGCCGGCACCCCATGTTGCCTATTTCAGTAAATCAAAACGATCTGCATTCATCATTTTAACCCACGAATTCACAAAGTCTCTGACAAATTTCTCTTTGTTGTCATCTTGTGCATACAGTTCTGCATATGCCCGCAACACAGAGTTTGACCCAAACACCAGGTCAACCCTGGTTGCCGTCCATTTCACCTTGTTGGTCTTTCTGTCAACAATATGATACAAGTTATCCGAAACGGGCTTCCATGAGTTGCCCATATCAGTGAGGTTTACAAAGAAATCATTTGTCAGGACGCCTTCTTTGTCGGTAAATACACCGTGTTTTGTGCCTCCATGGTTTGTCCCCAATACACGCATGCCTCCGATTAAAACCGTCATTTCAGGTGCGGTTAAGCCCATAAGCTGCGTCCTGTCAAGCAGGAGTTCTTCGGGCTGTACGGCATAATCCTTTTTAAGCCAGTTTCTGTAGCCATCGTGAATGGGTTCAAGGTCGTCAAACGATTCGGCGTCGGTCATTTCATCTGTGGCATCACCCCTTCCCGGACTGAAAGGTACCTTGACATTTACCCCGGCTTTCTGTGCGGCTTTTTCAACGGCAGCAGTACCCCCCAGTACAATCAGGTCGGCAATGCTTACTTTTTTCTCAAGGCTTTGCTGAATTTCTTCAAGTTTTGCCAGCACCTTGCGCAGCCTTTCAGGTTCATTGCCTTCCCAGTTTTTATGGGGTTCAAGACGGATCCTGGCTCCGTTGGCACCACCCCTGTAATCGGAGCCTCTGAATGTTCTTGCACTGTCCCAGGCAGTATTGATCAGCGCTGTTTGCGAAAGCCCGCTGTTGAGCAACTGCTTCTTCAGGTCTTCAATTTCTGTTTCCGACAGGGTATAGTCAACCGCCGGCACGGGATCCTGCCATATGAGATCTTCTTCTGGTACATCAGGTCCCAGGTAACGGCTTTTGGGGCCCAGATCGCGGTGAGTCAGTTTAAACCATGCACGGGCAAATACTTCTTTAAAATATTCCGGGTCTTTATAAAAGCGTTCTGATATTTTCCGGTACTCCGGATCCATCTTCATGGCCATGTCGGCATCTGTCATGATCGGATTGCGGCGTACGCCGGGGATGTGTGCGTCAAAGGGCTTGTCTTCCTCTTTCATGTTGACGGGCTCCCACTGCCAGGCCCCTGCAGGACTTTTTACGGATTCCCATTCGTGATTGAGCAAAAGATGGAAATAGGTATGATTCCATCTGTCGGGTTTGCTCGACCATGCACCTTCCAGCCCGCTTGACACAGTATCTTCGGAATGGCCCTTCCCTTTGGGGTTTTTCCAGCCAAGACCTTGCTCTTCCGGCCCTGCTTCTTCCGGTTTTGGGCCAAGAATTGATGCATCGCCATTTCCGTGGCACTTACCCACAGTGTGACCACCGCCGGTTAATGCAACGGTTTCTTCATCGTTCATGGCCATTCGCTTGAATGTTGTACGCACGTCTTTTGCGGTTTTCAGCGGGTCGGGGTTCCCATCTACACCCTCGGGGTTTACGTAGATCAACCCCATCTGCACAGCAGCCAGCGGATTTTCCAGCGACTCCCGTTCCTGATCATCGGAATAACGCGATTTTGTGGGTTCCAGCCATTCTTTCTCAGCGCCCCAGTATATATCTTTCTCAGGATGCCAGATGTCTTCGCGTCCGCCACCAAACCCGAAGGTTTTAAAGCCCATGGATTCATAGGCCATATTCCCGGCCAGGATGAATAAATCGGCCCATGACAATTTGTTGCCATATTTTTTCTTGATGGGCCATAACAACCTGCGTGCCTTATCCAGATTCACATTATCCGGCCAGCTGTTGAGGGGCGCGAAGCGCTGGTTTCCGGTATTGCTGCCTCCACGTCCATCGGCAATGCGGTAGGTGCCGGCACTGTGCCAGGCCATTCTGATCATTAACCCACCATAGTGTCCCCAATCAGCCGGCCACCAGTCCTGGCTGTCGGTCATGAACTGTTTAAGGTCTTTTTTTACCGCCTCCAGGTCGAGGTTTTTAAATGCTTCCCGATAGTTAAAATCCTTACCGTAAGGGTTTGTCTTTGTGTCGTGCTGATGCAAAATGTCCAGATTAAGGGCATTTGGCCACCAACTCATTACGGAACTTTGTGTATCTGTGTTTGCACCGTGCATTACAGGGCATTTCCCTTTTTTTGAATGATCCATGTTTTTTTTATTTATAATTAATAATTGCTTTTCTTTTCAGGTTGAAGGTGCAGGTAAACTCCCCGCCCATGTCAATGATCCGGCTACGTTAATGTAAATATAAAAAAAATAATATTGCGATAAATGCCATCAATTACCTGCAGGTTTATTATTAGTGGTCATTTTGTTTTGCCGGCAGTTGTCTTGCCCTTTTCCCGGGCAATCAGTTTTTTGATCATGCCCCCTGAAGATTATCCTGTGTAACGGAACCAGCGAATACCAGTAAATCATTCTCAATTTTCTCAAATGCCTGCCTGATGCAATCCTTGTAAGATAATGGGTTCAGGTTCAGTAATTTGATCATTTCGTTATCCCTGGCGACAACCTCAACTTTCATGCTTTCGACCAGGGAAGTAGCAAGATTGTATGAGGTTGAAGTAATAAAATATAACCAATAAGAAGACAATTTCGGGGTCATTACCGGAACAACCCAAATATGCCTTTTTAGTCTGCGCACAGATGCAAACTCCAGCAGCATCTCCTTATAGGTAAGGATTTCATTTCCTCCGATATCATAGCCATTACCAAATGTTTTTTCATTACCCATAATGGCGGTCAGGATTGTGATTACATCCGAAATACCAATGGGTTGACATTTGGTTTTCAGCCATTTGGGAGCTACCATAACGGGTAGTTTCTCAACCAGATCACGGATGATCTCAAAAGAAGCACTTCCGGATCCTATGATAATTCCTGCCCGGACTGTGGTGAGGGGGTACTTCCCTTTGCTTAGCAATGATTCTACATTTTTTCTTGAGGTCAGATGTTTCGACAGTGTTTGGGAATTTACTTTTTGGAAGTTGACATGGAATGAACCAGATAATAAGCGAAATCAATGTCTGCCGGAATGTTTCCCAGTGTTTCTTTCTTAGTCAGATCAACCTCGATCACTTCAATTTTTTCTTTGATTGAT
The DNA here is from genome assembly GCA_007129945.1 of Bacteroidales bacterium. Taxonomy (GTDB): domain Bacteria; phylum Bacteroidota; class Bacteroidia; order Bacteroidales; family UBA7960; genus PUPG01. The sequence continues at coordinate 1,521 of SKUN01000102.1, read as the reverse complement.
TCCTCCGGATGAAATTTTTTCTTATCCCTCACGCAACAAATGACATGATAGCCCTGATCAACCAAAACAGGCAGTAATCTTTTCCCGATATAACCGGTTGCCCCTGTTAACAGAACTTTCATTTTGAGAAAAGCGTTTATATGAATTAACTTGTTGTATTGAATTTATCAATTTCTTTCTCCAGAAAATAGCTGATCACGGTTCTGATGGCTACGATACTGGCCAGAATGGCAATCTCTTCAAAAGTGGGGTGAATGACTGTCAGGATGATGTCTGCAGCAATTAAAAATTCCAGCGCCAGCAGCAGGTACGAAGCAAACAGATGTCGCACCGATTCCCGCTCACGATATATTGACTTGTGTTTCAATCTGCTAAACTCCAGCGTCAACAACCTGTAAACGGTCAATACAACCCCCCATATAATAATTGCCACACCAATGCTGCCGATGACAATATACAGGTACTCAAAAACAGTTTTCAGATAGGCTTCCATAATGAGATGTATTTTTAAAAACCTGCCCTTTCAAACCATACCAGGATTAGAATAATAAGGACAGCAGCAGGCACAACCACCACCCATTCGTTCACCTTCATAAGCTGTGGGAAGGTAATATCGCCGAAATCGCCTTTTTTGAGAATACCATCCTTTAATCTGGGATACATTACCGCAAAAATCCAGGTACCAAGAACAATACCGACTGTTCCGCCTGTAATGGCATCCAGATAACCGTTGCCAATGGCACCGGCAATGGTCCCCGGACAATAGCCAAGCACGGCAAAGCCAACGCCAAAAATAAGGGCACCAAGCACGTTCATGCCAAACGAGCCACCTTTGATTGAAAGCTTAATCCAGCCCAGCGATTTCATTAAATAAACCCCAATCATACCTGTTACAACTGCCGAGAGCATAATTTTCAAAACCGTAAAGTCGGTAAGCAGCAACTGCCCTACAATCACATCGTATTTGGTTGCTCCGCCCTTATGCAGCAAAAAGCCGAAGAGGATGCCAAAACCCAGGCCAAAGAACAGGGGTCTTCGGTCTTTCTTTGCTGACGTATCCTTTGCCTCCCGCGTTGTTTTTGGAACATGTTGTGTCGTTTTCATTATGTCGGATCTGAGTTAAGCAATAACAAGATAAATGATATGGGCGGTGATAATCCCCCCGATGAAAAAGAAGATGGCCGAAACCCAGCTTGAAACAGCAAGTTGCAGTGTGCCGCTGATGCCATGCCCGCTGGTGCATCCGCCGGCAAAGCGTGCGCCGAAGCCCAGAATGACACCTCCGGCCAATGCAACAAAGCCTCTAAGCACTGCGCTGTCGCCAAAGGCTGAAGCCCAGAGTGAGGGCACCCACACACCAAACTGCAGATCGCCTGAGATGAGAGCCGACAGGAATGAACCCAGGACAACCCCCAAAACCAGCATCCATTGCCAGTTTATCAGGAGTTTAATCTTTTTATAGTAGGGCCTTTGGTCTGCTTTTCCTCCTGTTACAAAATTTTCAATCATCCCCCCGGTACG
>SKUN01000119.1 GCA_007129945.1 Bacteroidales bacterium | reverse complement strand
GAAGAGACCGAAACCCTCTGGGATTCTTTCACCACCAGCCAGCCCATGTTGTATTTCTTTATGGATGAAGACTTCAATCGCCTTTACAGGGAAGAAAGGCAAAATGCCCGGTTGTCTGTCATTTTTACCCTGCTGGCCATATTCATTGCCACCATGGGGTTGTATGGGCTGACGGCTTTCTCGCTGCAGCAACGTATCAAGGAAATCGGGGTCCGCAAGACTTTTGGCGCCGGGGTAGGCAGTATCTGGTTCATGATCAGTAAAGAGGTACTGGCATTGGTGGCACTTGCCACACTGCTTGCCTGGCCGCTGATCTACTGGATCGCGGGCAACTGGCTGCAGAACTATCAATACCGTATTACCATGCAGCTGCAGGATTATCTGCTTGGGTTTTTGATTGCCGTGGTGATTGCCCTGGCCAGCATCAGCTACCGGGTGATCCGCACCGCGTCCATGAATCCGTCCATATCACTGCGTTATGAATAAATGAACAAGGCCGTGGCATCCGAAACCACGGCCTTGCTCACTTGCTGCTACCCTGACCCGGAACGTATCTATTCCGCGCTGAGTCGCGGGTCCGGGAAAACCAGGAACGATTATTTCAGCAACCGGCTCTTCTTCTCCACCTTCTTCAGGTGGGGGAGAAGTGCCTGCTCCATCTCGTCCACGCTGCTGCAATACTCAAACAGCTTAATGTCCTGTTCACTGATGGTTCCCAGCTCTGCCAGTTTGGGGATGTTGATCACCTGGTCCCAGAACTTCTTGTCGTAGAGGATGATCTTCAGGTCTTTCTTGATCTTGCCGGTCTGTACCAGGGTCAATACCTCCATGAATTCATCCAGGGTGCCGAACCCGCCGGGGAATATGACAAAAGCCTTGGCCGTGAACACCAGCCAGAGCTTGCGCATGAAGAAGTAGTGGAACTCAAAGTTCAGGTCGTCATCGATGTAGGGATTGGGTTCCTGTTCGAATGGCAGGCTGATGTTGAACCCGATGGTTTTGCCGCCGGCCAGTTTGGCGCCCCGGTTGGCTGCCTCCATGATGCCCGGGCCGCCGCCGGTGGTCACGATGTACCGGCTGTGCGGGGTGTACCTGTCTTTTGCCCATTGGGTGAGTCTCCTGGAGAGTTCCACGGCGTCCTCATAATACCTGGAGTTTTCCAGATCCCTTTCAGCGATTCGCAGAGCATCCTTACCCGCCTTCCCGGAGGCTTTTAACTCTTCCAGCTTTTTCTGTGCCTCCTTTTCGGGCAAGGTCCGGGCGGATCCGAAAAATACGACGGTATCCTGCACTTTGCTCTTTCTGAGCCGGGATTTGGGCTCCAGGTATTCTGACAGAATCCGGACTTCCCTGGCAGCGGGGGAGTTTAAAAAATTCAGGTTTTTATACGCCTTGGGTGGTTTTTTGTTGTTCATCTCCGTATGGTTTTATTCAAAATCTTTTGATTGTATCTGCCCGTAAACAGGAAATTTTTTCCAGCTGCAACCGGTGGGATTTAATACCCCGCCGCCTGGCCGTCTTTCCTGGATTCGGAAGCGCCGTAGTATACGCCGTTCTCCGGATCCCACTTAATGGCCTGGTAACCGCCGAAGGGGCCGACGGCCCATTCTATCCGGTGGCCTTTTCCCATCAGGGCGCGGATGGTTTCATAGGGGAAGCCCGATTCCAGGTTGATGATGCCACCGTCGCGCATTTCCTGGCCGGTGGGCTGGGAGGAGCCACGGTGGCGGATGCGTGGGGCGTCGCCTGCTTCCTGCAAATTCATGCCGAAGTCGATCATGTTGATCACGATCTGTGCATGCCCCTGGGGCTGCATGTCGCCGCCCATGACACCGAAGCTCATGTAGGGTTCGTCATCTTTGGTGATGAAGCCCGGAATGATGGTGTGGAATGGTCTTTTGCCCGGTTCATAGGTGTTGAAACGTCCCGGCTCCAGGGTAAAGCCTTCGCCACGATTCTGCAGCACGAAACCCAGACCGGGAGGGGTGACGCCGCTTCCCATCCCACGATAATTACTCTGGATCAGCGATACCATGTTGCCGTCTTTGTCAGCCACGGTCAGGTAGATGGTGTTGGGGGATTCCGGGATACCGGCATCCTGGTGAAGGGCGGCACGGTCAGGATTGATCAGTTCGCGGCGGTCTGCGGCATATTCCTTGGAGATTAGCCCCTCCACAGGAACGGGGTTAAAATCCATGTCAGAATAGTATTTGGCCCTGTCTTCGAAGGCCAGCTTTTTGGCTTCCACGAAATGGTGGATGTATTCCGGGCTGTAAAGCCCCATGGAAGCGATGTCAAAGCCTTCCAGGATATTCAGGATCTGAAGCACGGCAATTCCCTGGCCGTTGGGCGGAAGCTGCCACACATCGTATCCGCGGTAGTTGGTGGATACCGGGTCAACCCAGGTGCTGCTGTGGCTGGCCATATCCTTGTAGCTTAAAAATCCGCCGCTTTCCTGCACGTGGTCGGCGATGATGCGAGCGATCTCCCCGCGGTAGAAGGCATCGCGCCCCACCTCGGCGAGGGTCTCATAGGTGTTGGCCAGGTATGGGTTACGGAATATCTCCCCTTTTTCGGGCATGCGGCCGTCCGGCATATAGGTTTCCTCGAAATTGGGAAAACGGCTCAGTACCGGGGCTGTTCGCTCCAGGTAATAGGCAATGAGCTCAGTTACCGGAAAACCTTCCCTGGCATATGCAATGGCCGGATCCAGGATGTCGGTCATATCAAGCCTGCCGAACTTCCCGTGCAGCTCAAACCAGCCGTCAACCGTCCCGGGTACACTGACCGGCAGTACGCCCCTTGGAGGGATCATGGCATAATCATTATCAAGGAAGTAATCGATCTCCAGTCCTTGTGGGGATCGGCCGCTGGCATTGAGCCCGTGAAGCTGTCCGCCTTCTGCATCCCAGATAATGGCAAACAGGTCACCCCCGATGCCGCATCCGGTCGGCTCCATGAGGCCCAGCACGGCATTGGCCGCGATGGCTGCATCGACGGCGCTTCCGCCTTGTTTCAGGATGTCAAGGGCGGCCTGGGTGGCCAGCGGATGGCTGGTGGCGGCCATGCCGTTTTGTGCGATCACTTCAGATCGGCTGGCGAAATTGTGGCCGGTGATCCTGTCCTGGGCCATTGTTTGTGTGGTGATCAGGAGTAAAAATGCTGTCAGTAGCGTAAGGTTTTTCATGTGATTTATTTTTTGTGTGTATGGTGTTGATTATGGGTGATTCAATGTGTCCGGAGGCGGCAGGCCTGGCATGCTCCTTCAACGGGTGACAGGCCTGCAGCAGGTCTGTGGGGTTTGATCGCATATGTGGATCTGTTACTGCCATCAGAATGTTTTATTCATTTACAAAAGATTCCGGATGGTCCAGTTCTTCAAT
>SKUN01000094.1 GCA_007129945.1 Bacteroidales bacterium | reverse complement strand
CCAGGCACCAGCTATTTGTAGAGCCTGAAGGCATGGAGTCGGAAGAGTATTATATCAACGGGTTTTCTTCCAGTTTACCCATTGAGACACAGATCAAAGCCCTGCAGGCCATTGAGGGTTTTGAACAAGCCAGGGTGCTGCGGCCCGGGTATGCCATTGAATATGATTATTTCCCTCCGACGCAACTGGAGTTTTCGCTTGAAAGCAGGCTTGTTTCCAACCTGTATTTTGCCGGACAGGTTAATGGAACCACCGGATATGAAGAGGCCGCCGGGCAGGGATTGATGGCCGGGATCAATGCCCATAGAAAAATTAAAAGGGAGGACCCCGTTGTGCTGAAACGCTCAGAGGCATACATTGGGGTACTGATTGATGACCTTGTCACAAAAGGAACCCGTGAGCCTTACAGGATGTTTACCAGCCGTGCAGAATTCCGGATTTTACTTCGGCAGGACAATGCCGACAAGCGCCTGACCCGCCTGGGACATGAAATTGGCACAGTTGGCAAAGACCGGTTGGAAAAGCTGGAAAACAAAGAACATATGGCCAGGCAGATGACCAGTTTTCTGGAACAACACAATGCCTTGCCGGAAGAGGTAAATGACTATCTTGAAAAGGCAGGAACCAGACCCATTCAGAGAAAAGCCCGCTACGCCAATCTGCTGCTGCGCCCACAGGTCAATTTACCTGATTTAATTGCCCATGATCACACCTTACGGTCTTATTTTCAGGGGTTTAAGGGAGAAGATGCCTACCAGGAAACCCTTGAATCTGTGGAAATTGAAATTAAATATGCGGGTTATATAGAAAAGGAACGGGAGATCGCTGAAAAACTCACGCGCCTTGAAGACGTGAAGCTGAGCAAAGACACCGATTATATGTCTTTTAAAGCGATTAGCATGGAAGGCCGCGAAAAACTGCAACGTGCAAAACCCGGAAGCATTGGCCAGGCCGCCCGCATTAGCGGCATCACCCCCTCAGATATTTCCGTCCTCCTGGTTCACCTCGGCCGCTAATGTTCCACGTGGAACATATTGCTGTTGGATCCCGAAAGGGTCCCATGCCACTAAACCGGGCCCTGAATGGGTCCCATGTCACTTACTTTGCCTACGATCACTTACCCTCCTTTTCTGGACCCCAAAGGGGGCCCCATGTCACTTTAACTGGACCCCGAAGTGGTCCCCCGTTATTTAAATTCGTATCTTTGGTAATACGCTGAAATGTTTTAAACCCGAGCAATTATGTCAAAAAAAATTTGTGTTTTTCTGGAAGACATGATCGAGGACTCTGAATTTCTTTATCCTTATATGCGTTTGAAGGAAGAGGGGCACGATGTAGTATCTGTTGCCCCCGCCAAAAAAACCTACCATGGGAAAGGGGGGATGCAGTTTAGTCCCGACAAGGAATTTAAGGAAGTAAAGGATCAGCAATTTGATGCGGTCATTATCCCCGGAGGTTATGCCCCGGACAAGTGGCGACGCCACCAGGAGATGGTGAAATTTGTCAAAAGACACTACGACCAGGGAGCCATTATTGCCTCCATTTGTCACGGACCCTGGCTATTGATTTCTGCTAATATTGTAAAGGGCAAAAGGGTTACAGCTTTCCATGCCATCAAAGATGACCTCATTAATGCAGGTGCCATTTATGAAGGGAATGATATGGAAGAAGACGGCAACCTGATGACCAGCACCAATCCACACACCATGCTCCCGATGATTAAGCGTCTTGTGCAGAAATTGAAAGAGTGATTTTTTGATGTTCCACGTGGAACATTGCTAATTTTCTTATGGAAACACTGAAAAGTTGTCCGTTGTGCGGTGAATTTGGCCCTTTTGGGGTGCATATTGAATGTCGCGATTACCTGGTTTCTCAGGAAATATTTACTGTGCAGCGTTGTGAAGCGTGTGGTTTTTTATTCACGAACCCAAGGCCTTCAGCCGATGAAATGCCTGAATTTTATCACTCGGACGAGTATATCTCGCATGCTGAAACACCTGCCAGTCTTCAGGATAAGGTTTATATGAAGGTTAAGCAGTTAATGCTTAGGCAAAAACTGCGCGTTCTTAATAAGCACCTCAATCAGGGGTTTGAGGGTAGTCTTTCCGCAGTTTCCGAAAGCAACCAATATGCACAGCGCAGCGGCCGGCACGAACCGAAACACGGCCAACACGAACAGAATACCCCGCCGGATATATACAACATACTGGACTACGGCTGTGGTACCGGGTCTTTTGTGTATTCGGCCATGGAGGATGGAATGAATGCCATTGGTTTTGAGCCCGAACTTTCTGCAAGAGAGGTTGCCGCCAAACAAGGAGTGCCTGTTATTGGCTCAGAATCTGAGATGGATTCTTTTGCTGATCAAACCTTCCATGCGATTACCCTTTGGCATGTCATTGAGCACCTGCATGATTTTAAGGAAAAAACAGATAGTTTCTACCGTTTACTGAAACCTGGTGGTGTTCTTATTTTAGCTGCACCCATGGCCAATAGCAGTGATGCTGCAATTTATGGTAAATACTGGGCAGCATGGGACCTTCCGCGACATATCCTGCATTTTACCCCGGACACGCTTAAGCAAGCCGGGAGAGATGCAGGCTTCGAATACCAGGAACACAAACCCCTGCCTTTTGATGCCTGGTATATTGCCCTGTTGAGTGAGCAAAACAAATTAAAAGAAGAGCAACCCGAAAAGAAAACGGGGGGCCCTGTGGCACTTCCTGCGTTGAAGGCTGCAGCGAGGGGGGGCTGGTCTAATCTGAAAGCCTTGGCCGGAACATCCCCATGGTCCAGTCAAACATTTGTGTTCAGAAAACCGTAACACCCCGACAGGAAATTGGGCTTCAATCCATCATCGACCCTCATACCATCAACAGGCTTCATACCATCAACGGCCTCTTAATCATAAAATAATCCTCCATGTACATTGAAAAAAACCGTGTAAAAAGCTGAAAAACAAACACTTAAGGGTGTTTACCGGGCATTGCCGCAGATGCATCCATCGCCTGATTCCTCGCTTCCCACATCCTGCCAACCAGGGTTCCACGGTCTCTTTTCCGCATTATTTCCGGCCCCAGATTCCCGAGGGGTGCCATCGCCTTGCTTTTTTGGTACACCTTTTGTGCGTGTCGACCTTATATGGATATGAGGTGTGTAACATTATAAATTTGTGTAAATTAGCCGGTAGTGCCGGACGGTAATTTTGCAATCCGCCGCGCATTGTCAACGCCGCGCATTGTCAACTCGGCGCCTGGGTAACCCTGGTGTATTGGTAGCGCGGCTCGAATTTGCGCCCCGGAGCATTTGCTTGTTCCGGTGCGCCATGTAACCCGGCGTCCAGTTACCGCCGGACACAGATTTGCCCGTTACCTCTGACTCGCTGGTT
>SKUN01000174.1 GCA_007129945.1 Bacteroidales bacterium | reverse complement strand
TCTTCCGGATAACGGGTCCTGGCAAATTCGTATCCGTCAAAAAAACGGCGCCAGTCAGGGCCTACCTGCTGCGGATCATCCAGGTACTGCCGGTACATGGCGTCCAGCTGTGCCCCGTCCATATTGCCTATAAAAGAAAATTGGTCCATTGCTGCGTTATTTGTTTGTCCCTGAAATGGTTGACACCATGGATCTGATTCCATGAACCTTGAATGCCCCGGGTAATGGATTTCCGGTTCCGGATCATTCCTCTTTCTGCATCCGGATGTCACAATTCCTTACTATACTATACAAATTTACCATAATAATTGTTCTGTGCCGGGCGGTTGGTCTGATTTGAATATTCGTGTATATTTGGGATGAATTATTAACGGATGACCGAATATGGCCAAAGCCTCCAGACAAAAAAAGAAGATGACCCCGGAAATGGCCTGGGCGCGGTTTTATAAGAAAGATTTTGACGCTGCCCTGGAAATGTTCCAGACCTTTATTGAGGAAAACCCCAATGACAATGCGGCTTTGTACGGCAGAGCCTGTGCGCTGTTCCGGATCAGCGACCATGAAGGTTCGCTGGCCGACCTGAATGCATTGCTCAAAGCTGACCCCGGGAATACAGAAGTCCTGCATACCAGGGCGCTGCTATACGGGGCGGATGAGCTTTATGACCGTACCCTGAAAGATCTGAAAAGAGTGGCAGAACTGGACCCTGGCAACGGGGAGGCCTGGTGCGATATGGGGGGCACATATTTACTGCTGGAGGATTATACCAATGCCGGGGTTTGTTTTGAACGTGCCTCCGATATTGACAAAACCTGTGCCTGTGCCTGGTTTGGCAAGGCTGCGGTGGCCATGCAGCAAAAGCAAAACAAGAAAGCTGTCGAGTACCTGAATATTGTGTTGCGGCTGGATGGCAGGCATACTTTGGCAAAAATGGCCAGGGCTGAACTGGCATTTTCTGAAGGGAAGAAAAGTGAGGCAGTAAAGGACATCAAAAAACTGCTGTCGGAAGACAAAGATTTTTCAGAACGATTTGTTAATTTTTTCTCCGAAGGAGATCACGACCAGAATATGAACGATGACGATGAAGGAGGAACTATCAGCGATGATGATGTTGCCGGAACGTTCTGACTCCTTTCCCTGCCTGTATCAGAGGTAAACTAATTTCATCCGCATCTTCAAAATTTCTTATTTTTAGGCCGATTTTCATTTAAAAACCTAAAACCAAGAACACATGAAGATGCGTTTAGGACTGTTACTGGTCATTTTATTTTTGCTGCCGGGGATGCTTGCTGCGCAGGAAAAGCAACGTCTTTCACAAGACGATTATGCTTCCTGGAAGACCCTGGGTGGCATTGAGTTTTCTCCGGACGGCAACTGGTTGATCTATCAGGTGAATCCACAGCAATACGGAGACGGAAACCTTATTATTAAACATATCCCATCGGGTGAGGAGCATGTGATCCCGCGCGGGAACCGGTCATCGATATCCCCGGGAGGTAAATTTGCTGTATTTCATATCCAGCCTGAGTTTGCCGTTGAACGGCAGGCAAGGGTGGACGGCAAGCGTCCCAACCAGATGCCCGCCGACTCCATTGGCTTTTTTGTGTTTGAATCCCGGGAACTGGAGAAGTATCCTGCGGTGAATTCCTACCAGTTACCTGACGAAGAATCCGATTGGGTGGCTTATGTGATTGACAATTCACGGATTGAACAGCCCGAAGAGGAAGAAGAAGCTGAAGAGGGCGATGAGGGAAATGATGACGAGGAGACTGAAGAGGAGAAGGCGCCTGACCACAAGGAGTTGTTTGTGTACAATCCCACCACCGGTTACAGGCACGTGATTGAGAATGTGGAACAGTACCTGTTCTCTCCCAATGGCGATTTGCTGACTGCCCGTACAGAAAGGGAAGAAAATGATTCGCTGACCATAGGCGAAGTGATGGTCTTTGATCTTGCAACCCTGGATGAAACCATCATTGACAGCGGGGAAGGTGATTTTCGCCAGCTCAACGTACAACATGATGGCGATTACATTACCTGGCTGCACTCGGGTGATACCATTGATGAAAAGATCTATGATTTATATATGTGGGAGCGTCGCCGCGGCCTTTTGACCCAGGTGGTGGATGCAGCCACTGACGGGATGCCCGAGGGGCACAGCGTCAGTGAGTTCCGTCGCCCGCAGTTTTCAAAAAACGGGGAACGTCTCTTTTTTGGTACGGCTCCAAAGCCGGAACCGGAACCCGAAGATACTTTGCTCGACCGGGAGAAATACTCTGTGGACGTCTGGCACTGGCAGGATCCTCAGCTGCAAACGATTCAACAAGTTCGGTTGAATCGTGATCGCAGAAGTACCAACCTTGCTGTTTATCACATCGGCAGCGGTAATATGGTTCAACTGGAGGATGAAGATATGCCATCCGTTTCCCTTGACGGTGACTATGACAATCTGATCGCCCTTGGTTACGATTCAGGTCCGTATGAGATTGAAAGCCAGTGGATGGGTGGCTCCAGAAGAGATGTTTACCTGGTTAACGTGGAGGACGGAAGCCGTGAGATGATCCTTGAAGCCTCCAGCTCTTCCGTGACCCTTTCCCGTGATGCCAACTACCTGCTTTGGTATGATCCGGACTATCGTGAATGGTTTTCTTATGACATTCGCCGGGATCAGACAGTGAATGTAACGGAAGGCATTGATGTGCCTCTTTACAATGTGGAGCATGATGAGCCCAGGGATCCCCGGCCTTATGGGATAGCTGGCTGGACTGAAAATGATGAAAGCGTGCTGATCTATGACCATTATGAGATCTGGAAGGTGGATCCGCGGGGTCGCCGTGCACCGGAAAATATCACCGGCGGCTATGGCCGTGCCAACGACATCAGGCTGCGACCCGAAAGGCTGGATCCTGACATGGAGTACGTGGATCTTTCTGTACCTCAATACCTGAGTGCGTTTAACGAGGTAAACAAACAGAGTGGTTATTATCGACTGGAAGGCGGGAATCTCACCCAGCTGGTGATGGACGATGTTTCTTTCAGCGGACTCACGAAAGCCAGAGATGCCGACCGTTTATTGTGGCGGCGCAGTACATTCACAGAATACCCGGACGTGTGGGTCAGTGACATGAACTTTTCCGGCGCCGAGAAACTCTCGGAAGCAAACCCGCAGCAATCCGATTATTATTGGGGTAGTGTGCAGCTTGTAGAATGGGAGAGTTTCAATCACAATGAACCTTTGCAGGGGCTGCTTTACCTCCCGGAAGATTTTGATGAGAGTAAGAAATACCCGATGCTGGTGTATTTCTATGACCGTTCTTCCAATACCAAGCATCGTCATTACATTCCGTCACCCAGTCGCTCCATTATCAACCGGTCTTACTGTGTCAGCAACGGATACATTGTATTTGTGCCGGATATTACATACAGGGAAGGATTCCCCGGCGAAAGCGCCTATGATGCCATTGTGAGTGGTACCATGGCCATGACGGAGCGGTACCCGTTTATTGACCGCGGCAACATGGGGTTGCAGGGACAAAGCTGGGGTGGTTACCAGATCGCCTACCTGATTACCCGGACCAATTTATATGCAGCAGCCATGGCAGGAGCTCCGGTGAGCAACATGGTGAGTGCTTACGGTGGAATTCGCTGGGGAACCGGTATGAACCGGCAGTTCCAGTATGAACAGACCCAAAGCCGTATCGGCGGCACATTGTGGGAACGTCCGCTTCGCTATATTGAGAACTCCCCGATTTTCTATGCAGACAAGGTGGAAACCCCGCTGCTGATGATGCACAATGACGACGACGGTGCTGTGCCATGGTACCAGGGCATTGAATACTTTACTGCCCTGCGTCGCCTTTCCAAGCCTGTATGGATGCTCGTGTACAACGATGAGGCCCATAACCTCAGGGAATGGCCCAACAGGGTTGACCTGGACACCCGGATGTACCAGTTCTTTGATCATTTCCTCAAAGGCGAACCTGCCCCGGTATGGCTCAAAGACGGAATCCCGGCCACGGAAAAAGGTCGTACTGACGGTTATGAGTTGGTCGAATAAATGAACACGCCCCGGGCATCCAGATGAAGCCCGGGGCTTTTTTTATATTTGTGCTGCATGACCAAAATGTAAGCTATGTCAAAAAAACGTATCGTGGTGCTCACGGGTGCCGGCGTAAGTGCGGAGAGCGGCATCAAGACCTTTCGCGACAGCGGGGGGCTGTGGGAGGAGTATGATATTATGGATGTGGCCACACCGGAAGCCTGGGAAAGGAACAGGGATCTGGTGATGGAGTTCTATAACCAGCGGCGCAAACAGTTGTATGAGGTGGAACCCAATGCAGCGCATTATGCCCTGGCAGAACTGGAGAAGGATTATGATGTAAGGATCATTACCCAGAATGTGGATGACCTGCATGAGCGGGCCGGGTCTACCCATGTAATGCATCTGCACGGGGAAATGAAAAAAGTGAGAAGTTCGGTGGATGAGAACCTGGTTTACACCTTGGACGGGTGGGAACTGAAACCCGGCGATCAGTGTGAAAAAGGGTCGCAGCTCAGGCCCCATATCGTTTGGTTTGGCGAACCCGTGCATATGATCCCGGCGGCAGCCGAATTATCAGCTACAGCCGATATTTATGTGATCATCGGTACCTCGTTGAATGTGTATCCGGCTGCCGGGCTGGTGGATTATGTAAGACCGGGTACGCCCGTTTACCTGATAGATCCGGCAAAACCCGGCGCCATCCATATCCCGAAATTTACCTTTATCCAGGAAAAAGCCAGTACGGGCACCAAAAAGCTGGTGGAAGAGTATTTGTAAGGACGGGTATTTCAGTCCGTTTGATCCGTTGTGCTGATTCGGACAAGGCAAACAATTCCGGGCAGCAGGCGCCCGGGTGGTTATACCCGGGGGTGAAGCTTGGAATACAGATCCCAGATCACGATCCCGGCTGAAACTGACACATTCAATGAATGTTTGGTGCCAAACTGGGGAATCTCCAGGGCGTGATCACAAAGATCAAGCACCTCGTCACTCACTCCTTTGACTTCGTTACCGAATACAAGGGCATATTTTCCGTTTCCCCGGGGGTTGAACTGCTGCAGCGACTTGCTGCCCGTGGTTTGTTCCACAGCAATCACCTCGTATCCGTCGGCTTTCAGTTGTCTTACAGCGTCTTTGGTTTGTTCGGCGTATTGCCAGGATACAGATTCGGTGGCGCCCAGGGCGGTTTTGTGAATCTCGCGATGGGGTGGGGTGGCGGTAAATCCGCACAGGATGATTCCCTCAAGCAGGAATGCATCGGCAGTGCGAAATACAGACCCGGTATTCATCATGCTGCGGATGTTGTCCAACACGATCACGAACGGGATCTTCTCAGCCGATTTAAAATGTCCGGGGGTTATGCGCCCCAGTTCATCCATGGATAGTTTCCTCATCATGTTTCTTGCTGTGGCAGGTTTGCCGTGACCGGGTGATGTGTGCTGCAATCGAAGGACGCGGTGCATTTGTATGACCCCGTGCATTCGGATGACAATGTGCACCCGGATGACGCCGGCATTTTATTCAAATAACAATGAGATCATGATGGCGCGATCGTTCAGGCGGTTAATGGAGTCGTAATAACGGGCGTTATCATCTCCGTCTCTGATCAGGTTACCCATCCCGAAAGAGGCTTTGACCTCTGTGGAGAATTTAAAGAAATAGAAATAGTGGTCAAATCCCACGCCCACTTCATAATGCAGGTCGTTGCGTGCCACACGGGCAAGTACATTGCCGGTGCCTCCACTTGTTGCATGTTCGATTGATGCCAGGTCATGGGTGTACTTGAAACCGCCCAGCACATAGGCCCTGGTGTTGAGCATCCGCGCGGATTTGTATTTAATGTGGAACGGAAACTCCAGCATGGTTACCTCCAGTTCCTGACGTTCGTCGTAACTTGCATCGCCGTCCGGCCCGTATGAATAATAGTCGGTATAGTACTCTATGTGCCGGTCGGCAAAGGAAATGGTAGGTACAAAGCGCAGGTCAAGAAATTCAGTGAGTTTAAGGTTGGAGACAATGCCGATATGAAAGCCGAAATCCGGTTCTACCAGTACATGCTGAAACCCGTAGGTTTCCTGAAGGTCTTCTACTGGTGTGACAGCAAATTGCATGGAGTTAAAGCCCAGGGTAAAACCGAAATGATAAGGCCGCTGATCATGCTCAATGCGATTCTGGAAACGGAATACCCGGTTGCTGATGCGCTGGGCGGATGCGTCCTCAGGCCATAGCAGCAGAAGGATAAAAACTGCGGCAAACAAGGGAATGATATGCTTTCTTTTCACAGGATTGATGATTTATTTTGATGATAGTAACGCTTAAAGGGGAATGTATATTATAATTCATTGCAGATACTTCAGGGGATTCATGTTACCGGAGAGCATTCAGGGCGTCGGGTGGCATTCATGGCGCGGGATGAAATTCACGGCGCCAGCCGGATAATCTCCCAGGATCTGTCTTTCCGCTTATACAATAGCCTGTCGTGCAGCCGGTTCTCCCTGCCCTGCCAGAATTCGATCTGTTCGGGCCATAACTGATACCCGCCCCAGTGCTCCGGGCGCTGAACGGGTTCTTTTTGATGGTTTAATTCAGTGAATGCCTTTTCAAGTTCGTCCCTTCTGCCAATGGGGCGGCTTTGGGGTGATATTGCGGCGCCGATCCGGCTTTCCCTTGGTCGTTGCTCAAAATATGCATCTGAGGTTTCAGCACTGACTTTTTCCACCCATCCGCTGACCCGCACCTGCCGCTGCAGCTCCAGCCACAGAAAAACAAGGGCAGCGTTGGGGTTGGCCTCCAGCTCTTGCCCTTTCTGGCTTTCATAGTTGGTGTAAAACACAAAACGGCCGTGGATCAGTTCTTTAAGCAGCACTATCCGGGCATTGGGCTTTCCCTCCGGGGTGGCCGTAGCCAGTGTCATGGCATTGGGTTCGCTGAGGTTTTGTTTTATGGCCTCTTCCAGCCATTGGTCAAACAGGATCAGGGGATCGGACGGGACCTTGTCAATATCCAGACTGGCCAGTGTATACTCTTTTCGAAAATCGCGGAGGTCTTTTTTTTTCATGATCTTGGGATGGGGTCATGAAGGCTCACAGCAAAATTTACGCCGGGCCTCCATGAGGAGCTTGTCTTTGTTTACGGGAACTACGCCTACCATTTCACATACCAGGCCGCCCCCCAGGTTGCAGATCTGTGCCATGAGCTCCACCGGTGCCCCTGCGGCCACACAAAGCGCAGCGAGACCGATCACCGTGTCCCCTGCCCCTGAAACGTCAGCCACATCACGGATGTAAGCCGGGATCGCCCCCGACTCCCGCTCCCCGGAGGAGTTGCGCCGACTGTAATAGATTCCCTTGTCCGAAAGGGTTGCCAGAACGGTTTCAACCTGCAGTTTGTCCTGCAGGGCCAGCACCGCTTTGTGGATTTGTTCAGGATCCACCAGTTCCCCGTTCAGATTCAGCCCTTCACGTAACTCCTTCAGGTTTGGTTTGATCAGGTCGACCCCCTGGTAGCGGGCAAAGTTTTTCTTTTTTGGATCGACCACCACCGGAATATCTTGAAATTGAGCTGCTTCCATCACCTGCCCGATGAGCCAGGGGGTGATTACGCCCTTGTCATAATCCTCGAACACAATGGCTTCGATGTCGCCCCCCTGCAGGAAAGCTTTTATCCTGTCCAGCAACTTTACCGTTTCATCTCTTCGCAAGGGATGGGCCACTTCCTCATCGACCCTGAGCATCTGCACATTGTTGCCAAACACCCTGAACTTTACAGTGGTGAGGCGATTTGGGCTTGACATGATCCCCTCTCCGGAAAGACCTTGCTCCTCAAGTAACTCTGAGAACAAGTCTCCTTTATTGTCGTCCCCGATGACGGAACAAAGTACAGGAACACCACCCATATTCTGGATATTCATGGCCACGTTGGCGGCTCCCCCCAGCCGGCTTTCCCGTTTGTTCAGGGCCACAATGGGAACCGGAGCCTCGGGAGAGACCCGGTCCACATTGCCCCAAAGGTAGGAGTCGATCATCACGTCTCCGATGATCAGGAGCTTCTTTCCCTCAAAGGCATGAAAGAGGCTGGTGATGGTGCTTTCGTCTGTCATGTATAAAAAAACGACCGGTTAGTCCTGTTTATTTTAGTTCTGCAAGAGATTTTTTCATCCTTGCAACCGCTTCTTCCAGTAAATCGTTGGAAGTGGCATAGGAGAACCGTACACATTCATCATCTCCGAAAGCGCTGCCGGGAACCAGCGCGATGTGTGCCTTTTTCAGGAGGTACATGCAGAAGTCGAATGCATCCTTGATGGTTTTCTCCCCATCTGATTTACCAAAATATGATTTGACGTTGATAAATACGTAAAATGCACCCTGGGGTTCATTGGTTTTGGTTCCGGGAACTTCTTCCAGTAGTTTCAACACCAGATCGCGCCGCTCGCGAAACTTTTCCAGCATTGAATGTGTGGTGGAAGGGTCGGCCTGCATGGCCTTCAGTGCAGCACGCTGGGCAATGGAGCAGGTGCCTGAGGTGAACTGTCCCTGAAGCTTGTTGCAGGCTTTGGCGATCTCCGGGTGGGCAGCGATGTAACCGATGCGCCAGCCCGTCATGGCAAAGCCTTTGGATACTCCGTTGACAAGGATCACCCGCTCGCGGATGGCCTCAAACTGTGCGATGCTTTCATGCTTGCCGCCAAAATTGATATGTTCATAAATTTCATCAGAGATGATATACACATTGGGGTATTTGGCAAATACTTCCGCCAGAGCTTTCAGCTCTTCTTTTGAATAGACAGAGCCGGTGGGGTTGCAGGGGCTGGAGAAAATGAAAACAGAAGTTTTGTCAGTGAGGGCTTCGTCCAGCTGATCCGGTGTGATTTTGAAGTTGTTTTCAATGCCTGCTTTGACATATATCGCCTTGCCTTCAGCCATTTTGACAATTTCGCGGTAGCTGACCCAATAGGGGGTGGGGATCACCACCTCGTCTCCGGGGTTTACCAGGCAAAGTACAGTATTGGCAATGGAATGCTTGGCACCGGTACTTACCACGATCTGGTCAGGGGTGTAGCTGAGCTTGTTATCGCGTTCAAGCTTGTGGCAGATGGCCTCACGCAGGTCCTGGTAGCCGTTTACCGGGGTGTAGAAAGAGTAATTCTCGTCAATGGCTTTTTTTCCGGCCTCTTTCACGGCGTCAGGGGTGAAGAAATCAGGCTCCCCGACGCTGAGGTTGATCACGTCGTGGCCTTCGGCCTTCAGTTCGCGACTCATCCTTGACATGGCAAGGGTTTCGGATTCAGACAAGCGGTTTATTCTGTCAGATAAAGTTATCATAGCATAATGTATAAAAGTGAAACAATGGGTAAACGCGGTTTGCTCCGTGTTGTGTATTAATTAACAGGGAAAGGCAAATTTAGCAAAATAAAGTGTTTCCCCAAAAGGGATTATATTTGTATCCAAACAGTAATTGCCATGGGAGAAATTTTATACATGCTGCGCTATGCCATCCCTTCGGTGGTGGTTTTTGCTACAGCCTATTACTTGCTGAAGGAGTTTTTTCAGCAGGAAAACAAACGTCGCCGTTACGATTTGGCAGGTGAAAGAATGAGGATCTCGCTGCCATTGCGGCTGCAGGCCTATGAAAGGCTGATCCTTTTCCTGGAAAGGATTTCACCGAATAACCTGATCATGCGGGTTTTTCGCCCGGAATGGTCGGCAAGGGAGTTGCAGAAAAACCTGGTGCAGCATATCCGGGATGAATATGCCCATAATTTATCACAACAGCTTTATGTGTCATCCCATGCCTGGGATCTTATCAACCAGGCCTATGAGGAAGCGATTGGTCAGATCAATTCGCTGGGGGCTTCCATGGAGGAGGGGGCTTCTGCCACCGACTTCAGTAAAAAGTTGCTGGAGGCCGACCTGGAGAAGGCTGCTACGCTGCAAGCCATGGAATACCTGAAAAGTGAAGCCAGGAAGACTTTCTGAGTCAGTGTGCTGGTGCTGTTTTGCAAATTCAATGTAAAACCTGATGTCAAAATAAACCTATGAAGATTATCCTGAATAACCGTCCGGAAACCATAGAGGGGAAAAATGCACTATCGGTGCGTGAATTACTTGACCTGAAGAACTTTACGTTTAAGTTTCTAGTGGTAAGGATTAACGGCCGGACCATCAAGCCCGGCGAGTACGAAAACAGCATGATCCACGACGGGGATGACGTCAAGGTGATCCATCTGATCAGCGGGGGGTGATTGACGTGTTCATACGCGTCATGCCGATCAGGCGGTCGTAAAGGTCGCCGGGCTGCCGGTGATAGACCAGGATGGTGTAATCGTTTTCTGTAAAGGAATGGTTCCCTTCTATGTAGGTTATGTCTGCTTCTGTTTCTCCTTCCGGCAAATATGCGTAGAGGTAATTGTAATATCCCTGCTTCAGCAGCAGGCTAAGTTCATAGGCGCTTTCCCCGTAATTGTAATTCATCCTGTTTTCCCCTGTAAATGCCCAGTTGGTGAGCTCTCCCATCACGTAGAGATACCCATCCTCAAGGGGCTCGTCCATGGGAAGGTGGAAATGCACCCATGCATAATCACTCTCCAGCTGGTCATTGGGTGCATCGGATGTCATAATCCGGAACCTGCCATTAAGGTCGTCTTTGGAAAAATATTGTTCGTGGGCGCGGATACGGTCGGGTAGCAGGAATACATCCCAGAACCTCCTGGAAGAGCGGATGTCTTCGATCCTGTCAGACAAGTAACGCAGACTGCGGATGTCAAAATGCCGGAATTCATTGCCACCGTCAAAAAGGGTCCGGTCTTCGTAATCATACACAAGGCGATTTCCCTGTACCGACCTCGGGTCAAGGCCTGTTATGGCATTGTCCCAGCGTCCGTTCTGAATAATGACCACGTTGATGTCGCGGTAAGGGTTGGACACCTGGTATCCTGCCGTGTTGATTGCAAAAGAGAGTTGCTGTTTCTGGTCACGATACATGACCAGGTTTGCCTGCTGTACACTTCCTTCGATGCTCACATTTTGCTCAACCACCATGAATCGCCGGGTAAAAACCACATTGTTGCGGTTGCCTCCTTCAAAGACTTTCAGTATATAATTCCCGGATTTGGCCGGACGCAGGTTTGGACTTGGAAATGTGAGGCGGTACTGGGTGTAGGGTACCCGGGTGTTCATTGAGCGGTAATAATCGTTGATCTGGTCTTCGTAAAACCCCTCAATGTATTCATATTCGCGCAATTCAGAAGGCTGCCAGCCGGCATCGCAATGAATGATGGTGTATTGGTAATTTTTGTAATCCGCGTCAAGGTCGTCGAAGCTCAGAATCAACCGGTCACCCGAATTTAAACGTATGTAGGGGTCGGACAATTCAAAGTCTTCCTGTGTAAACAAAACAGTACTGATGTTGTTGTTGTGAATATAATCACCATAAAGAAAAAAATCCGTATTATTGTTATGGGCTGTGGCGGTGATGGTAAGAGTGGTCAGCACCATCAGGGTCATGAACCCATATCGGGCCGGGATGTATTGACGGAAACAACGTAGGTTATTCATTGGGGATGTGTTTTTTTTCGGGGCCGGAACCCTTGATGTGGAACCCTAAACAAAGCTAATGAAAAACAAAATCTTTACAAAGGTATTCGGGTATCTGAAAATTCCTATAATTTTGTTAGGAAGCTTGGTTCATATAAATTGCGTCAAAAGATGTCGAAAGTAATCAGGATTAAACGTGGCTTGAATATCCCGCTCAAAGGGGAGGCCGAGAAGATCTTGCAAACACCCTCCAGGGCGAAGGAGTATGCGGTAAAACCCACCGACTTTCACGGGTTGTTCCCGAAAATGATGCTGGAGGAGGGTGAGCGTGTAAAGGCCGGGACTCCGTTGTTTTATGATAAATACAATGAGGACGTGGTGTTTACCGCACCAGTAAGCGGAACCTATACCCGCCTGGTGAGGGGGGCCAAGCGCCGGATTCTTGAAGTCCGCATTGAGCCGGATGAAGCGGATGATCATATTGATTTCGGGGCGGCAGATCCTGCCTCCATCTCCCGTGAGGAGATCATTGACAAGCTACTCAAAAGCGGTCTCTGGCCGGCCATCCGGCAGCGGCCCTACAGTATTATAGCCTCCCGGGAAGACAAGCCCCGGGATATTTTCATTTCTGCTTTTAATTCCGCCCCCCTGGCACCGGATCTTGACTTTGTGATCAACGGCAGTGAGGGGGATTTTCAGAAAGGACTGGATGTGTTATCGCACCTGACGGATGGAGAGGTGCACCTGGGGATTGATGCGGAATCAACAACCTCTGAGGCCTTTACCCGGGCAAAAGGGGTCAGGGTACATCGTTTTAAAGGCCCGCATCCTGCCGGTAATGTGGGGATACA
The DNA here is from genome assembly GCA_007129945.1 of Bacteroidales bacterium. Lineage (GTDB taxonomy): Bacteria > Bacteroidota > Bacteroidia > Bacteroidales > UBA7960 > PUPG01. Next base: position 21,535 of record SKUN01000174.1, on the reverse strand, counting down.
GATCCACCATATACGGCCGGTGAACAAGGGAGATATTGTCTGGTACCTGGATGTGCAGCATGTGGTCACCATCGGCCGGCTGTTCGAAACGGGCATTTATGACTCCAGAAAAGTGGTGGCACTGACGGGGTCGGAAGTGGAGAATCCACGCTATTACCGGGTGCATGCCGGGGTCCGTCTTGATAACATTGCCGGAAATAATGTGTTGCAGGAAGAGGGGGTTACCCCGCGGTTTATCAGCGGAGATGCCCTTACGGGAGAAAAAATCAGTGCAAATGGCTTTATAGGGTTTTATGACAGCCAGGCAACGGTGATCCCTGAGGGGGACAAGCCGGAGCTGATTGGCTGGCTGATCCCCAATATGCAAAGATTTAGTGTGTCAAGAACATGGCCTTCCTTTTTGATGCCATGGAAGAAATACCGCCTTGACACCAATATCCGAAGCGGAGAGCGTCCTTTTGTGATCACCGGCCTGTATGAAAAATACCTGCCCATGGACATTCTGCCCATGCAGTTGCTTAAGGCCATCATGATCAATGATATTGATATGATGGAGAACCTGGGGATTTATGAAGTGGCCCCTGAAGATTTTGCCCTGTGCGAATTTGTCTGCCCGTCCAAAATCGAAATTCAGTCTGTCATCCGTGACGGACTTGATAATATTCAGAAAGAGTTTGCCTGATCAGTGACATTCGTTTGTTAATCTCTTAAACAACGTAACATTGAAAGCTTTACACAATTTAATAGAAAAAAAGGTCAAGCCGCATTTTGAGCAAGACGGGAAGCTGTCAAAATTCTATCGCACATTTGAAGCATTTGAGACATTTCTTTTTGTCCAGGGGAACGTGACCACCCGCGGCAGTCATATCCGTGATGCCATGGAGATGAAGCGGACCATGTTTCACGTGTTGATCGCCCTGATTCCGGCACTTCTTTTCGGCATGTGGAATGTGGGATACCAGCATTACCAGGCCATTGGAATGGATGTGGATTTTATTGATCAGTTTTTGTTTGGCCTTTACCGGGTTCTTCCCATCATAATTGTGACCTATGCGTCCGGTTTGCTTGTGGAATTCCTGTTTGCCACCATCCGGAACCATGAGGTCAATGAAGGGTTCCTGGTGACCGGGATGTTGCTTCCTTTGATCGTACCGGTAACCATTCCCCTCTGGATGGTTGCCTTGGCCACTGTTTTTGCGGTGATTATCGGCAAGGAGGTGTTTGGCGGTACCGGCATGAACATCCTGAACCCGGCCCTGCTTGCGCGTGCATTCCTGTTTTTTGCCTATCCCGCGCAGTTTTCCGGTGATGAGATTTGGATATACGCCCAGGTTCATGCGCCTGAACAGTTGGTGGACGGTTTTTCGGGAGCCACCAGTCTGGCCGTATTGGCGGCAGGCAACCTGGAATCAATGCCTTCGGTCATGGAAATGTTTTTGGGAACCATCCCCGGATCAATCGGTGAAACATCCACTTTGGCCATATTGCTTGGTGCGTTTGTGCTGGTCGCCACGGGTGTAGGCAGTTTGAGAATCATGTTGTCGGTGGTGGCAGGCGGCTTGTTCATGGGCCTGCTGTTTAATCTGTTTGCGGTCAATGAATTTATGGAGGTTCCAGCCTACTACCACTTAATTATGGGCGGGTTTGCCTTTGGAACGGTATATATGGCCACTGACCCGGTGAGTGCTTCGCAAACCGGCACCGGTAAATATATATACGGGTTTCTGATCGGTGTGATCACCTTGTTGATCCGTGTAGTGAACCCGGCCTTTCCTGAGGGAATGATGCTGGCCATTTTGTTCATGAATGTGTTTGCGCCCCTGATTGATCATTACGTGGTCAGGGCAAATGTCAAAAGGAGGCTGAAACGGGTGAAACCGGCAGAGGCATAGCCCCAGTCATAAACCTGAAAAAACTAAAAAACAATGACCAACCGTTATATCTTTCTTTATGCTTCCGCAATGGTGGTGATCGTGGCCCTGGTGCTGTCGGGAGCGGCGACATTGCTCAGGCCCATTCAGGAGCGCAACATGCGTATGGAAAAGATGCAGAATATACTTGCTGCCATTGATATTCCTGCATCCCGCGATGAGGCCGAAGAGTTGTTTAATCAATATTTCACCGTCACCAAAATTGTGGATCACCGGGGAGAGGAACTGGAAGGCGATGCATTTGAGGTGGAATTGCAGGAGGAGAACCGCAAGCCTGTTGAGGAGCGGCAGCTGCCTGTTTTTATCGCCGATGTGGATGGTGAAACCTTCTATGTGGTACCGGTCCGGGGCAGCGGATTGTGGGGTGCCATATGGGGTTATGTGGGGCTGGAATCCGACGTGAAGACCATCGCCGGAGCCAATTTTGACCATGCCAGTGAAACCCCCGGTCTGGGGGCGGAAATCTCCGGAGAAAGCTTCGAGAACCAATTCAGGGGGAAAAAGATCTTTGATGAGGATAGCAATTTTCGCCCTGTCAGGGTGGTCAAGGGGGGCGCTCCCGATGACGATCCCCATGCTGTGGATGGCATCAGCGGAGGAACGATCACTTCAGATGGAGTGACAGATATGTTGCGTAACGGACTGGAGGTGTATAAACCGTATTTCGAAAAAATCAAATCATCATGAGTGAGAACGATAATAACCAAAAAGAGGCACTGTTTTCCCCGAAAAATAAAAAGCTGCTGACCAATCCGCTGGGGAAAGACAACCCCATTAATGTGCAGGTGCTGGGAATCTGTTCCGTACTGGCAATTACCGTGCAACTCCGCGCCTCAATCGTGATGGCCATTTCGGTGGTAGCGGTTATGGGACTGGCCAACGTGATCATTTCCCTGTTGCGGAAGACCATTCCCCCACGCATCCGGATCATTGTGCAGCTGACCGTGATCGCTTCCCTGGTGATCCTTGTCGACCAGGTGCTGAAGGCTTTTGTATATGACGTAAGCCGCCAGTTGTCAGTGTTTGTGGGGTTGATCATCACCAACTGTATCATCATGGGTCGGCTGGAGGCTTTCGCCCTTCAGAATAAACCCTGGCCATCTTTCCTCGACGGCATCGGCAATGCCGCTGGTTACGCCTGGGTATTGCTGGCTGTAGGGTTCTTCAGGGAGTTATTTGGCTCCGGAACCCTGATGGGGTACAATGTCATCCCCGGTTTTATGTATGAGATGGGGTATGAAGACAACGGGTTTATGATCCTGCCGCCTATGGCACTGATTACTGTGGGAATCATCATCTGGGTGCACCGGTATAAGGACAGGGATTTGATCGATATTAGTTAAGACAAAAAAAACACAATCCAATGGAAGATCTTGTCAGCATATTTGTAAGGTCCATTTTTATCGATAACATGGTGTTTGCCTATTTCCTGGGCATGTGTTCCTACCTGGCCGTTTCCCGTACGGTCAATACCTCGGTAGGGCTCGGGGCAGCGGTAATATTTGTGCTGGGGATTACGGTACCCATCAATTACCTGCTGGAGAATTTTATCCTGGCCAAAGGCGCTCTCAGCTGGCTGAGCCCCCGATTTGCGGAGGCGGACCTGAGTTTCCTGACTTTTATCATGTTCATTGCCATCATTGCAGCCATGGTCCAGCTGGTGGAGATGATCATTGAGAAGTTCAGTCCGACACTGTATAGTTCCCTGGGGATTTTTCTTCCCCTGATTGCTGTGAATTGCGCCATACTGGGGGGGTCACTGTTTATGCAGGAGAGAAACTATGCAAACATAGCTGAAGCCACTGCATTCGGCCTGGGCAGCGGAGTCGGATGGTTCCTGGCCATTGTCGGCATCGCAGCCATCCGCGAGAAGATCCGTTATTCCAATGTGCCGGCACCTCTTCGGGGGCTGGGGATCACTTTCATTATCACCGGGCTGATGGGCATTGCTTTTATGAGCTTTATGGGGATAGAGTTGTAATTTTTTTATAAAGAGACTGATATGATACTGTTAGACGTCGCTAATTTTTGGATCATCATACTCAGTGTGGTTTTTTTCCTGCTGGTGATTCTTCTGCTGGTCGGTGTGCTTCTGTACGCCAGGGCGAAACTGGTTCCCAGCGGCCCTGTGAAGATCAACATCAACGAAGAAAAAGAGCTGGACGTGAATGCCGGTGATACCTTGCTGACCACGCTGAGCAGCAATTCAATTTATCTTCCGAGTGCATGTGGAGGAGGCGGAACCTGTGCCATGTGTAAATGCCAGGTGCTCGACGGTGCCGGTGACATTCTTCCCACTGAGGTGGGGTATTTCACCCGCAAGGAGATCCAGGAGAAATGGAGGCTGGCTTGCCAGGTAAAGGTGAAGCAGGACCTTGATATCAGGGTGCCTGAAGAGATCTTCGGCATCAAAAAATGGGAGTGCGAAGTGGTTTCCAACAAGAATGTGGCCACTTTTATCAAGGAGTTCGTTGTGAAGCTGCCTGAAGGAGAAGAAATGGACTTCAAATCGGGTGGTTATATCCAGGTGGATGTGCCTCCATGTGAAGTGGAGTTCAAGGATATGCATGTGGAGGATAAGTTCAAGCCGGACTGGGATAAGCTTAATTTATGGGACCTGAAGATGGTAAACTCTGAGGATGTTTTCAGGGCGTACTCAATGGCCAACCACCCGGCTGAAGGAAACATCATCAAGCTGAATGTGCGCATTGCCACCCCGCCCTGGGATAAAAAGAAAAATCGCTTCATGAAGGTGAACCCTGGTATATGTTCTTCCTATATTTTCGCCCGCAAACCCGGGGATAAAGTCACCATTTCCGGACCCTACGGTGATTTCTTCATCAAGGAAACCGACAGGGAAATGGTTTACATTGGCGGTGGTGCCGGAATGGCTCCCCTTCGGTCTCATATTTTCCACCTTTTCCATACCCTGAAAACAGACAGGAAGGTATCCTACTGGTATGGTGCCCGCTCTAAACGTGAGGTCTTTTATGAAGAGGATTTCAGGAAGATAGAGAAAGAGTTCCCAAATTTCAGCTTCCACATTGCCTTGTCGGAGCCCTTGCCGGAAGACAACTGGGATGGTTATACCGGGTTCATCCATCAGGTGGCACTCGATAATTACCTGAAAGACCATAAGGAGCCGGAAGAAGTTGAGTATTATCTTTGTGGCCCGCCCATTATGAATGAGTCGGTGCTGGATATGCTTGATAATCTTGGTGTTCCTGAAGAAAATATTGACCTTGACGATTTCGGAGGTTAACCTTGTGAAAAAAAGCCGTCTCAAACAGACCAGCCACGTGATCTGGGTTGGTTTTTTTGCCAATATCGTCCTTACCCTGTTAAAGCTGGCAGCCGGGATCCTCGGGCGGAGTTCCGCCATGGTGGCTGATGCCATTCATTCAGTCAGTGATTTTGTTACCGACCTGGTGATTGCCGGCAGCCTGAAGGTGGCTGCCAAGCCCCGTGACGGGAATCACAAATACGGTCACGGTAAAGTGGAAACACTGGCCGCGGCTTTTGTTGGTGTGGTGCTGTTTGGGGTGGGTGTCGGTATATTGTATAGTGGGGCTGGAAATATTTATACGCATTATACAGATGGCCCGCTGCAAAGGCCCGGAATGATCGCTTTTTATGCCGCTGTTTTTTCCATTGCCCTCAAGGAGGTTTTGTTTCGCTATACCATCCGCGCGGGAAACCGGACCCATAGCCCGGTGGTGATTGCCAATGCCTGGCACCATCGCAGTGATGTCTATTCTTCCCTGGCTACGCTGATCGGGATCGGGGGTGCCATTTTTTTTGGTCCGGAATGGGTCATTCTGGACCCGCTCGCGGCCATATTGGTGAGTTTTTTTATCTTTAAGGTGGGATTTGTCATTGTCAAGGAGGCCATGCTTGAATTAATTGAAACTTCCCTTCCGTCAGATACTGAAAGAGAGATCCTTGATCTGGCCACAGGAGTGGAGGGGGTATACAACCCCCATGATTTAAAAACCAGAAAGATTGGCAGCAATATGGCCATTGACCTTCATATACAGGTACCTTATGACATGAATGTAAAGGATGCCCACGATATTACCGTCAATCTCGAGAAAAAGCTGAGGGCAGAGTTCGGGGAGGATACGTTTATATCAGTACACATGGAACCGCTTTAAGTCGGGTGCTTCGCACCCTCCGGTTAGTCGGGGGCTGGCGCCCTCTCCGGTTAGTCGGAGGCTTCGCCTCCTCCAGTTGCTGGTTCTCAAGGGCTGGGGTTTGGGAAGGATGCCGATGGCTTGGGAAATGGGCCGAGCGGTTGTTAGTTCTCATGGGCTGAGGAGAGGGGAAAGACTAACGGACTGGTAAACGGCTCAGGCGGTTGTTGGTTGGTCGGCGCTGCGCGCCTCCGTTCGGATAGTTACGACCCCTGCGGGGTCACACGTTACTGGCACTTGGGCAGCATTTGTTGCATGTATTATGACCCCCAGGGGTCACACGTTACTAGGGGCAACATATAATACACGTATCATGACCTTGAAGGGGTCAAACATTACTAGCATGAAAAAGTGGATTTTGTTTTTTTTGATCAGTGGATTATTGTTTACCGGATGTGGTGCGCCCGACAGTGGTCCGCAGATGGTAAATATTCGTGGAATTGTGTTCGGCACGTATTATTCAGTTACGTATTATGAAGATGACGGGACGGCCTTCGACGCTGAAATTGACAGTCTTTTACAGGATTTCAATTCCTCGCTGTCTTTTTACGACCGGGAGTCGTTGTTATCAAGGATCAACCGGAATGAAGAGACACGGGTGGATGATTACTTCGAGGTCGTTTTTCGCCGTTCCATGGAAATTTCCAGGGAAACGGACGGCGCATTCGATGCCACGGTTTTTCCCCTGATCAATGCCTGGGGCTTTGGCCCGACTGAACGGGCGGATATGACGCAGGCCAGGGTAGACAGTTTGCTTGATGTCGTTGGTTACGAGAAGATCCGTCTTGAAAACGGTCATGTAGTGAAAGATGACGACAGGGTGCAACTGGATTTCAATGCCATCGCTAAAGGATATGCCGCGGATGTGGTCGGGGAGTTCCTGGAATCAAAAGGGGTGGATGTTTACCTGGTGGAGATTGGCGGAGATCTGGTGGCCAAAGGAATGAAACCGGATGAAAGCAATTGGAGGATCGGGCTGGAAATTCCTGCTCAGGAGGCGGATGCGGACCAAGAGTGGCACTATTTTGTGGAGGTCATGGATCAGGGCCTGGCGACTTCCGGTGATTATCGGCGTTATTACGAAGAAGACGGGCGGCGGTACTCCCATACCATTGATCCGGGAACCGGTTACCCGGTAGACCATCATTTGATCAGTGTTTCGGTATTTGCTGCGGATGCCATGTCGGCCGATGCTTATGCCACCGCCTTTATGGTGATGGGGCTGGATGAGTCGATCAGCTTTGTGGAAGACAGGGATGACCTGGAGGCTTATTTGATCTTTTCCGATGATGAAGAGGGCTTTGGCTATTATGTTTCCACAGGACTGGATTTGATGTCCAGGGAAGATATCTGATTTTTCCGAAATATTTTTGTATTTTTATATCGATAGTGTTTGGCTTAACCCGGCCGGAAATTAAACCTTTTATATAATGAAAAAAGCCCAAAAAGTCCGCCTGGGGATTTTTATCCTGGTAAGCTCCCTGCTGTTACTGCTCCTGATCGGGTTTTTTACGGCCCGCACTCTTTTTGAGCGAACAGAGAGCTATTTTGTGGCCTATAGCGACGTGTCGGTCAGTGGTCTTAATGTAGGCACTTCGGTTAGATTTCTGGGGATCGATGTGGGTTCCATTGCCTCCATCAGTATCGACCCGGAGGATGTCAACACCATTATCGTGGAACTCGAACTCCAGGAAGGTACGCCCGTGAAGGAAGATGCCCAGGCAGATATTGTTTCCATGGGGATCACCGGATTGAAAACCATTGAAATACGTGGTGGAACGCAGGAAGCAGAGTTTCTTGAACCCGGTGATTTTATACCGGCAGGTAGTTCATTGACGGAAGATTTAACCGGTAAGGCTGAGGTGATCTATTTGAAACTGGAGCAGGTGCTCAATAACCTGGAAGATTTTACAGCCCCTGATAATATCAGGGCCTTCAGTGAGGCAGCTGAAAATATCGGTGCGTTTGCAGTGCAGGGGGGAGAGGTGATTGGCCGGCTTGATGAAGTTGTGGCTGAGAACCGGGAAGATGTAAGGCTGACAGTATCTGCCGTCCGCGAATTGTCCGGGGAGCTCAGCAAAACCTCAGAAGAACTGTTTGCAGGAATATCCCGCTTCAATGAGATCATGCAGGGCGATACACTTGGTGAGGTGCTTGGTAATTTCAGGGAGATTTCCATCACACTGAGAGAAACCAATCTCAACGAACTGATTGAACAACTCGCTCAGGCCACCCTGGAAACCCAAAACCTGCTGCGCAGCGTGGGTGAAGATATTGACAGAGGCAGTGAGGCCCTTACGCATAATCTGTTGATCCTGCAACATACCATGAATAATATCCACGAAGCTTCCAGGAAGATCAGTACAAATCCATCCGTGCTGATCCGGCGGCCCCGGGTTGAAGGCAGCCCCGATCAATTACTTGATGACCGATAACCGGCCCGTTACCAGTATGTGCCATGGTCCGGTCAAAAATAGCTTGCAATGAAAGCACTTAACTCCAGAACTTTTTCACCATGAATAAACACGTACTTATACCGATTTTTTTGCTGTTGGCTTTCGCCGGATGCCGGAGTGGCAGTGAGGTTTCCACTCAACACTATTTGCTTGAGTTGCCTGCAGAATATGAGTTCATTTGGGAAGGTGAGCCCGGGCCTTTACCGGCAAGCTGTGAGGTCATTGTCCCCGATGTAGTGGCGGCTTATTCCTCTCACAGGATAGCTGTCAGGGAAGCATCACACCAGATCAGGTACTTTGGTTTCAATGAGTGGGCCATACGGCCTGACCAGGTATTCCATAAGATGGTCATTGATTTCCTGAAGGAGAACCGGGTTTTTGAGGAGTTGGCTTACGGTCGCGTGGTGATGCCTGCCGATTATGTGCTGGAAACAGAGATTATTAACCTGGAAGCGGACAACAGGCAGGAAGTGTTTCGGGCAAGATTACACGTGGAATTCAGGCTGATAGAGAATGTAACGGGTGCCCTCTTGTTGATCCACCGGGAAGACAGGATGGAAACATTGGAAGGCAGAAACCTGAATGACTTTGCCGGGGCGGTCAGCCGCATGTTTACCGAAGAATTGACGGTTTTTACAGAATCCATTACCAGGGAAGTGAACCGTAATCAGTAATCGAATAATGCGATGTGGCTGATGTCCCTATGAAAAACAATAACAATACAAAAGAGATATGTGCCGGCAATACCGTAGTTGGACGGCTTGAAGGTAATACCCTGAGGTTATCCGAGGTACTTACCATCAACGAGGCTTCCGGGTTTACCAGGAATTTTCTCCGCTGTGTCAGGTCTGCAGCAACGAAGTCATTGGTTGTAGATTTGGCAGATGTGGAACAGATTGACAGTGCCGGGGTGATGGCCTTGTTTTACCTGGAGAAGAAGCTGCAGGAAAACGGGACAAAGGTAGAGTTCACGGGGGGATCAGATGCAGTTCTTGAGAAGATTCAGTTGTTTTATCCAGAAGCTACTGCTGAGGTAAAACCGCCACCCCAAAAGGGATTGTTTGAAAGCGTCGGAGGCGGAGTTCATCGTTTTTTCAGCGAGTATGTGTTCGAATTTTTACTGCTTGCATCCAATATTTTTTACTGGGGCATTGTTGACCTTTTCAGGCCCGGGATCCGACGTAAAGGAGAGTTTGTGAATCAGGCTGTACTGATTGGCGTCAATGCGGTGCTGATCATCGTTTTCCTGTCCTTTGTGATCGGATATGTAATTGCCCTGCATTCGGCCGGGCAACTCAGAACGTTTGGTGCCAATATTTTTGTTGTAGACCTGGTGGTTTTTTCCATTATGAGCCAGATGGGTCCCCTGATCACAGCCATATTGGTAGCGGGCCGCAGCGGATCCTCCATTGCGGCAGAAATAGCTACCATGAAGGTGACAGCAGAGTTGGATGCCCTGAAAACTATGGGGTTGAATCCCAATCGTTTTGTGGTGGTTCCGAAGCTCTATGCGTGTATGTTTACCATGCCATTTCTGATTGTGTTTGCCAATGTATCCGGCATTACAGGCGGAGGCCTGGCGGCTTACCTTTACCTTGATATTTCCCCGGAGGTTTTCATCAACAGGATGACTGACATTATGATGAGTAAAGATCTGTTCACGGCGTTAGTCAAAAGCCAGGTGGCTGCCAGTCTGATTGTGCTGACGGGAAGTTTTTATGGGTTCCGGGTGGAAAAAGGTGCTGAGGGCGTGGGTAAAGTGACTACGCTGGCAGTGGTGGTGGCCATTACCCTGGTGATTATTGCTGACAGTATACTGGGAGTGGTTTTCTACTAGGGAGGCAGATGGCGTATTAAAGAGGCGCAGACGGATTATTAAGGAGGTACAGATGGAAAAAGAAAAAGTGATCGATGTGCAGGAACTCTATGCGGGTTTTGATGACCGTGTAGTGCTCAAAAATGTCTCTTTTTCCGCCTATAAAGGTGAAGTGACGGTTGTCCTGGGCGGGAGTGGTTCCGGGAAAACCACCTTGTTCAGGCACTTGCTGGGATTGATCCCTATCCTTAGGGGGAGTGTTTCCGTGTTGGGCCGGGATGTGGCGACCCTCCGGGAGGTGGAGCAACTGGAGCTATACCTTCAGATGGGGGTTTTTTACCAGTCGGGGGCCCTGCTCAGCTCACTGACCGTTGCAGAAAACGTGGCCCTGCCGTTGGTGCAGCATACCCGCATGCCTCCCCCACTGATCGATGAAATTGTGCGTATGAAGCTGGGGTTGGTGAATCTCAGTCATGCCTATCACCAGTATCCGGCAGAATTAAGTGGTGGAATGGTTAAGCGCGTAGCCCTGGCCAGGGCCATAGCCATGGATCCCCCGCTTCTTTTCTGCGATGAGCCGGGAGCCGGGCTTGACCCGGTGTCACTTGAATCGCTGGATCGTCTGTTGCTGAACCTGAAAGAGCAATTGGGGATTTCTGTTCTTTTGGTTACCCATGAAGTAAACAGCATCATGAGGGTTGCCGACAGGGTGGTCTTCCTTGACGAGGGTGTTGTGGCCTTTGAGGGTTCTCTGAAGGATGCGCTGCATGTTGACCATCCTGCGGTGAAGGCTTTTTTCTCGGTGTTGAAAACCGAGCATCTTAAAGAGATCCTTGATTAACCTGTTTTGTTCCCTGTTTGATTTTCGCAGTCTTCCGGCATGCCAGATGCACAGGCACATGACCTGGTGTGTTTTCCCGTGTCAGGGTTATATGAACTGGTGCATGACTTGGTAAAAGTAGCCCCCGGTTTAAAAAACATCTTGATGGCAATGCCCCCGATGGCCAGGGCCAGTAGTAATATGGTAAGAATCAGTATTTCCATGTTAGCTCCTTTTGAGTAAGATTACTCCTGTTGAATTGTTATTGTTCTTTTTGTACAGTGGTTATTCCTTTTGTAAAATTTTCCGGGCCGGGTACTCTACCTCAGAACAAACTGATCGTCCGGAATGTTCACTGTTGACCCTGATACGGCGGAACCATCCCACACGCCTGACCGCCACATTCCTTCGCCCGGTGAGTCACCCAATCATCATGTCATCTGCGAGACCCCGACATCACGTTGCTGGTGAACCCTCGATTTCATGCCTCCGTCGAAACCCCGACATCATGTTACCGGCGAAACCACGACATCATGATGGCGGTGGCGATGGCGGCATTGAGTGATTCGGGGCCATTGTCGCCGCCCTTATCTGTCTCGGAGTCTTTGCCTGATCCGGGGTCTTTGCCTGATCCGGTGTCTGCATCTCGTTTGCTTTCTGCCCGGTGCCGGGGAATGAATATCTTACGGTTCACAAACGCTTCAATTTCTGATGAAATACCTCCTGATTCGTTGCCGACTACCAGGGCTGCCGGGAAACCAGGTTTTGCATCGTACACAGATTCCCCCTCCAGGAAGGCTCCGTAAACATTTCTGCCGCTTTGCCTGAGTAGTTCTGTAAGATCTGTGTAAATTAAACGGACCCGGATAAAGGATCCCATGGTTGACTGGATCACCTTTGGATTGTACACATCGGCGGTGTCCGGGGAGCAATAAATGGTGCGTATGCCGAACCAGTCTGCGGTCCGGATGATGGTTCCGAGGTTGCCCGGGTCCTGCAGGGTATCCAGTATCAGAACGAGGTCTTCCTGCTCCCTGTCAGCCAGGTCCCCGGCGTCCGGTTTTTTGATCACGGCAAGTACCTGGTAGGGCGTTTTCAGTGAGCTGAGGCGCGACAACTCCTTTTCGGTGATCGTGATACAGGCTGCCTGCTCAGGCAGCTTATCCTGGTTTTGCTCCATCCAGCTTGCCAGCCCACAGACCATGTCAATCTGCATCGGAGAGTCAGCCAGCTCCCGAACAATTTTGTCTCCTTCGGCCACAAAAACACCATGACGGTCACGGTATTTTTTCTGGCGTAGCGACTGAATATATTTGATGCGGGTAGCAGAAATCATGTTCCAAAGATACAGGCTTTTATAAAAAAACCCGTCCCGCAAGGGGACAGGTTTTTTGGAGGATATATCGGGTGGTTGAAAACCCGGCTCAGTTTTTCTGCCGGGGAAACACCGGGTGGATGATTACCCGGGTTATTCGCCTACTACCTCAAATTTGATCTCGGGGCGGACTTCCTTATGAAGGTTTATCTTAGCTGTGTAAGATCCTACCTCCTTGATGGAGTCACCGTCTACCATGATCTTCTTGCGGTCAATATCGATATCGAACTGCTCCTTAATGGCCTCTGCGATCTGCAGTGCATTTACTGAACCAAAGATTTTGCCTGAAGTACCCACCTTGGCACCGATCTTCACCTGCATGTCCTGCAGTTTTTCGGCGATCTTTTCGGCTTCTTTCTTCACTTTTTCTTCCCTATGGGCCCTTTGCCTGATGGTTTCGGCCAGTTTTTTCTTTTCGGAAGAAACGGCAATGATGGCATAGCCCTTGGGGATAAGGTAGTTGGTTGCGTATCCGTCTTTAACGGTCACCAGGTCGTCTTTGAATCCCAGGTTGGGAACATCTTGTGTTAATATAATTTCCATTGTGATTCCTCCCTATTTTAAAAGATCCGCTACATATGGCATAATCGCAAGGTGTCTTGCCCTTTTGATCGCTCTTGCCACTTTATGTTGATATTTGACCGACGTTCCGGTAATCCTCCGTGGGAGGATCTTGCCCTGTTCGTTGACAAACTTCAGCAGGAAGTTGCCGTCTTTATAGTCGATGTATTTGATGCCTGCTTTCTTGAAGCGGCAGTATTTTTTCTTTTTGATATCCACCGCAATGGGGGCCAGATATCTTATTTCGGAATTTTGTTGGTTCGCCATGTTTCAAGTTTTTAAATCACTACCTTATTTCGCTTCTTCTTTTGCTGATTCCTTAGCGGCTTCCTTTTGCCTGCGCTTTTTCTCGTTGTATGCCACGGCATGTTTATCCAGGCTTACAGTGAGGAAGCGAATGACGCGCTCATCACGTTTCAGCTCCAGTTCAAAATCTTTTAACAGCTGGGTGTCGGCCTTGAATTCAACAAGGTGATAAAAGCCGGTTGATTTTTTCTGGATGGGATAGGCCATCTTACGAAGGCCCCAATTGTCTTCATAGACAATGTCGGCTCCTTTTTTCTTCAGGTAGTCCTGAAACTTACTTACCGCTTCCTTCGTCTGTTCATCAGACAAAACGGGAGTCATAATGAAAACGGTTTCGTACTGTCTTACCATTTTGATTTGTTTAATGTGTTTGTAATGAGATTAAAATGAGGTGCAAAAGTAATGAAAATTTTCAAATATATGCGCTTTTTCTTACAGGAAATTGTTTTGGGATAAATCTCTATTTTTGTACAAAAACAAATGATGATGCATGTTTCTTTAAGATTCCTTTCGATATTGCTGGTTGTATTCAGTGTTTTTTTGTGTTTGCCCCATAAAGGGAATGCTGCAGAAAGGGAGGCGTCCGGGTTGTACTCGTTGTACCTGCCGGTCAGCAACGACTCCGGGTCGTCAGTGTTGCCCCTGGCTGTTGGCGATGGCCCCGGAGGCAGAGCGGAGGATCGTTTGTCCGGACTACCCGCTTTTATGGAGAGGGGAATGGACGACTGGGGCATACCTGGTATGGCTGTGGCGGTTGTCAAAGGCGGTGAGGTGGTTTACGCCAGTGGGTTTGGAACCAGGAAGCTTGGGGAGGATGCCCCGGTGGATGAGCATACGGTCTTCGGCGTAGCCTCACTGACAAAGGCCATGCTGTCGGCATCTCTTGGAATTCTGGTGGATGAGGGAAAACTGAACTGGGATGACCGGGTACGTGACCACCTGCCATGGTTCGAGTTGTCCGACCCCTGGGTGAGTGAGAATGTGACGGTGATGGATCTGCTGACACATCAGGTGGGGATCGGCCGCCTGACGGGCAACCGCATTCGTTTTATGCCTGAGCGCGATCCCGAAACCATCATGCAGTATGTGAAGCATATGCCCTTCGAGCAAACTTTCCGGTCGGGTTACGTGTACAGCAACGTGATGTATATGGTGGCCGGTGAGGTGGTGAAGGCTGCGTCAGGAATGCCCTGGGATGAATTCCTCGCTGAACGTTTGTTTGCGCCCCTGGCGATGACCAGTGCCAGTACATCCATCACACAAATTGCCGATGACGATAACGCCGCCTGGCCCCACCAGGAGATTTACGGAGAGGTCCGGACCATTCCAAGGCGGAATTTTGACAATGTGGGTCCTTCTGCATCGGTGAATGCCTCTGTATCGGATATGGCCAACTGGATGATGCTGCACTTGGGTGAACCGGGGGTGTTCCGGGGTGAGCGACTCATCAGTGAGCGGGTGATGCGGGAGATGCATCAGCCCCGGCAGGCTTTCGGTTTGGGTGATCCTTTAACCGGGTCCGTGACGGCCTATGGCATGGGATGGGGGCTCAATTATTACGAAGGATACAGAATATCACGACACAGCGGAGCAACCGATGGCATGACCTCCATCCTGACCCTGGTGCCGGAAGAACAGCTTGGTGTGATCGTAACCAGCAATCTCTTTTGCAACTTTCGTCCCGCGGTGATGAATTACATCCTGGATGCCATGCTCGGCATCGAGCGGGAAAGAGACTGGCATACCCATTACTTTGAAGACTATCTTGAAACACGGGCTGCTGCCATGGAGCGAAGGGACTCGATAGAGTCAAGGAGGGTGGCGGATGCACCTCTCTCGCTGCCTCTGGAGGCTTATGCCGGTGAATATTTCCACAAAGTGTATGATGATGCGGTTATTTTTGAAGAGGACGGGAATCTTGTGATGCAGCTTTGGGATGACCCGGAAATGATTGCCGACCTTGAGCACTGGCATTATGACACATTCCGGGCCGTATGGCGGAACCCGGCCATGCGCGAAAAATTCATCCATTTTGACCTGGACCAGTTCGGGCAGGTGAAGCAGTTGAATGTGAAATTTACCCTCCGGCAGATCCTGATCTCGGTGGGGATCTATCCCACCGATTATTATCGGATTGTGGAGTATGACCGCTTGTAAGTTAACGGTCTTCCAGGCCGGGGATGCCTGTGATGTATCCCCGGCTGACCGCGTTGATCTTCACCGCTTTTTTGCCTCGTTGCTTTGAATCTCAAAGCCTGGTTAACTCTTCTGCATAATGCATGGTGGCGGGAATACCTCCCGTATGCCAGAAGAGCACATTGGCTTGTTTTTTCAGCAGACCGCTTCCAAGGTAATGCATCATGCCGTAAAAAGCCCTTGCCGTATACACCGGATCCAGGATGATCCCTTCATGCCGGGCCAGCTGCCGGATGGCATCCGTTTCGTTTTGGGTAACGACCCCGTAGCCTGATTTGTCAAAATCGTGGATCAATGGCATGGCAACGGGCTTATCCGGATCTTTCAGGGCAAGCTTTTCTTTCCCCTCCTTACAGAGGGCCTGCATGTGATTTTCCAGCTTGTTGTCTGCCAGTTCCTCCTTGTCGATATTGACGGGCATCAGCACAGCTTCCATGCCATAGAGCTCCATGCCGAGCATCAGGCCGGCCTGCATTGCTCCGGAACTGGAGGCAAAAAAGATATAGTCGATATTCAGGTCATGGTCTTTGAGCTGTTGCTGAAGCTCCCCGGCTGCTTCCACAAAACCCATGGCCCCGGTAAGATTGGATCCCCCGTAAGGGACTTCATAGGGCTTGTCTCCGGCTTGCCGGAGTTTCTCCATGAGAGGCCGGATGTCTTCACCTTTCCGGTTGTCTCCGGTGAAGTGGATATGGGCGCCAAGAAGATGAGATAAAAGGAGGTTTCCTGTGTAGGTCTCCGGCTTCTGGCCGCCCAGCAACAGGTGACACTTTAAGCCTTTCATGGCGCAGGCCGCAGCGGTTTGCCGGCAGTGGTTCGATTGTTGGGCCCCGGCTGTGATGATGCTATTCGCCCCGCGGGCCATGGCGTCGCCGATAAGGTATTCCAGCTTTCGGGTTTTGTTGCCCCCTGTGGCCAGGCCGGTAAGGTCATCTCTTTTGATGAAAACCCGGTTTTCCGGGTAAAGTGCAGAGAAATTCGGGAGTTCATGAAAAGGGGTGGGGAAGAACCCGAGAGCAGTTTTGGGCCATTGCTGATTATTCGATTGCGACATATCTGTATGATATTGATTGTTTGATTGTATGCGTGTACTCATTTCAGCCAGTGAAGGTTATGAATTTTACAGCGGCCAGAATACCGGCAGCAGCAGCAAGACGATCGCCATGACGACCAGGGTCAGCGGAAGTCCCACTTTGAGGTAATCACGGAAGCGGTATCCGCCAGGTCCCATTACCAGCAGGTTGGCCGGGTGGGAAACGGGACTCATGAAACAGGCGGCGGCGGCCATGGCAATGGCCATCATCAGGCTGTGCGGGGAAATGTCAAAAGTGGCAGCAGCCTGCAGGGCGACCGGCGACATGATTACTACAAGTGCCGGCGGGGGAATCGCCAGTGCCGAAACGGCAGTGATCAGGTACAATCCGCTGATGATGCCCCAGGGGCCAAAGCGGCCAAGGGCTTCCACCACTCCTTCGGCCAGCAGCATGGCCGCGCCGGTTTGTTCCATGGCCACGCCCAGTGGCAACATTCCGGCAATGAGAAATACGGACCGCCACTCAATGGCCCGGTATGCTTCTTCCATTCTGAGGCAGCCCGTAAGCACCATGAGGGCAATGCCCACCAATGCGGCAATTGCAAGGGGTACGATCCCGAATACGACCGGAAGAAGAACGGCTGCCATGACCATTACCGCGGTCATGGCCTTTTCTGTGCGCAGGGGCTGGGTTTTGGTGTCGGTAAGCATGATGAGGTCCGGTTCAGCTCCGATCAGCTCCAGTTTTTCGTTTTTACCGTAAAGTAGCAGGGCGTCACCGAAGCGCAGCGGGAGATTGTGCAGGTCGGTCCGGATGGGCTTTCCTTCTCTCCATATGGCCAGTACGGTAAGTCCGAATTTTCTCCTGAAATTGATGTCGCGCAGTGTCATTCCGGCCATCATTGAACGGGGCGCCACGACCACTTCGGCCATGCTGATATCCTCTGTTTCAAGGCTCTGGGTGCTGGGGACGGATTCGGAAAGGATCTCCAGGTCCTTCAGGCCGCTGAGGAGTTGCAGGTCTTCTATGTTGCCTTTGATCAGGAGTTTGTCGTTGACATTGAGGGTTGAACCGGGGGAATAAGGGACCACTTTGTTGTCTTTGCCCAGCTTGGCCAATACGGTCAGCCCGAATGCACTGCCGATCTGACTTTCTGAGATGGCCCTTTCAAACAGTTCCACTTCGTCGGTGACCTCCATGAGGAAAAGCACTGAATGCAGCCGGTAATGAGCTATGAGTCGCTCCCTGGAGGCGTATCGGACCTGGTCGATCTTGCCCTCTTTTTCAAGGACGGTCAGCCGCTCCATGGGGCCCTGTATCAGCAGGGTATCGTGTTTTTTCAGCTGATAGTCATGCAGTATGGTAAATTCTATATCATCTCCCCTTTGAACTGCCAGCACGTTTAGCCCCAGTCTTTTTCGAAAGTCGGTTTCACGCAGTCGCGTGTCCACCAGTGGCGATTTGGCCGGCAGGCGGACCTCATAGATCTGCAGGTCCTGTGAAAGCAGTTCATTGATTCCCGGGCCGCCCGGGTTGTTCAGGAGTACCCGCCATCGTTTCATGGCGGTCAGGTTTTCCTTGTTCCCCTGCACGTGGAGTTTGTCACCGGTCCTGATGATGGTTCCGGGGCCTGGATCCAGCACTGTTTCCTGATTCCGGATAATTGACAATACATTTAACCCCAACCCAGCCCGGAGCCGGCTTTCTGCCAGTGTTTTTCCAACCAGTTCGGAGTCGGGATGCACTTTTAAAAGGAAGCTCTGTTTTTGAAGGGCGTAGGACGCTGACAGCTTCCTGGCGCTTTTGACTTTGGCATCTCCCAGGGTGTCGGTTTTGGGCAGTAAGTGCCGGCCTGCAAGGACCATAAAAAGGATTCCTCCGATCAGTGCACTGAAGCCGATGGGAGTGAAGTCAAACAGTTTAAACGGGATAAACCCCTGGTCTTGAAGGGCATAACTTATTAACAGGTTGGGAGGTGTTCCGATGAGTGTAACGAGGCCTCCCAGCTGTGAACTGAACGCAAGGGGCATTAACAACCGGGAAGGGGGGATTTTCTCGGCGCGGGAAAGATCCATAACCACAGGCAGCATCAGGGCGGCTACACCGATGTTGTTCATGAAGGCCGACAGGGTTCCCGACGCAATCATGATCAGCATAATGAGCCTGACCTCGTTGTGGCCGGCCACGCTCTGCAGTTGCCGGCCGATGATCCTGGCCACCCCGGTCTGATAGAGGGCGGCACTCAAAATGAACATGGCCCAGATGGTAACAACGGCCGGATTGCTGAACCCGGCAAGAGACTCCTCGGGCGATAACAGGCCGGTAAATGCCAGGGTGCCGATGATCATCAGGGCCACGATGTCCATGCGGAGCCATCCGGTAAGGAACAATACCAGCGCAGCCCCCATGATGATCAATACCAGAAGTATCTCAATGGTCATGAATACAAAAATAGGATTTTGTTACTTACGATTTATCCTGAGATGCATTTCATTCCTGTTTTTTGGTTGCGGTGGATGTACGCTATCAATAACCGGTGTATTCCTTAACATGCAAAACCACCTACCCCTACCCCTGCATCCGGTCAGGGATCTACCATTGCTGTCTAAGTGAAACCACTGACTGCATTCTGCGGGGCATCATGTAATCCGGCATGATAAACCGGTCAGCGGCCTCCGGTAATCCATATACGTGGCTGTTTAGATGGAGTTGTACAGGCTCTTCGCTGCTGGAATAAATAGTGAGTTCATAACCGTTTTCCGGCGGGGCGAAAAAAAGCATAAACTGCCAACCCGAGTTGCCCGGAGGGCGTAACGGGTACCTGGTTTGGTCCCCGGGGCGTAACGGATACCCCGTCGGTTCTAAGGGACTCGACGGATAACCGGTGTTTTCTCTCAGGTGAATTGATACCTCTTTGGCATTCGTTTGGAGATAATGATTGATCCGGGCTGTCTTTTGTTGTGGGTAAATCTGCAGTCTCAATATCCTTTCACCGTTTTCTGCAATATCATCCAGCAAAATCACGGAGGGAGGGATAAGTGAAGATCCATTGGCAGAGGCAATTAGTTGGGGGGTGTAATTGTAAGGGAAGAGGTCTGTCGTCAGCGAGGTATCGGGGGTGTCGGTAAGGAAATTGCGGGACCATTCATTGGTCTCCGAATCTGATGAGATCCACCAGTTTTCCCCTGTGTTGCCACAGGAAACAAACTGGAGATTCACCGGCTTTCTGTGCCTTTCATTATAATCCAGCCGGAAACTGCCAACGAAAATAAAAACCAGGCCTGCCAGCAATACAACAGAGGGGAAAATCCAGGGTTTCACACGAGATATCAGGCCCATGTGGGGAATCAGTGCTCCCATCATCAGGCCGGCTACCACCATGGCTGCCCCGGAAGCCTCCAGTCCCATGGTCATGGAGAGCTGCCAGATGAGCAGGGGATACCACGACAGCACGACGACGGCCACAAGGATGAGCAGTAACAAGTTCAGGTACTGGTACGTGGCTTTTTGGTGCTTCCGGGAAATGCTTATGGCCACTCCCAGGGGAAGCAGGCTGAGAAGCAACGGCCAGCTGAAAAGATAACTGCCCCCGGGTAAGGCAAAGGTGGTAATGATCATAAGGCCAGCCCATACCAGGAGGGCCCCGGCCGAAAGCTCCAGGGAGGAGGTGGGTTTTCTGAACAACAGGTAAAAAATGACACATGCTCCGGTCGCTGCCAAAGCGTACCACGATAGGATCTGTCCGCTAAAGAACAGTAAGAGCAGAAGAATAACCAGCATAGTTGCCGGCTGCCATATTGTTAAACCCGAACTGACAAGCCGGTAAAACACGAAGGAAAATGCGGTGGTGATCCCGGCAAATCCAATCAGGAGTGATGGCTGGTGAAATTGCAGTAACAGGTGGTCGTTTCCGGGATAGAATCCGGCAATGATCAGGTAAATGGAATGGATCAGGATAAAGATCACCAGTAAATGTAAAATGAATCCGGCCATCCCTGCAAGCACCCGAAGCAGGGATAGTCTTTTTCTGAGGATCCCTGCAATGAGAATGCCGGCAAAAAGCAGCACAATGCCAATGGTGATCGGGCCGACCCAGTTGTAAGGGTAATATATGAAACCGTTTCCCAGGGTGTTGAAATACACGGCATTTTCATCTGCCTCGAAATCGAGCGGCTGGTTGCCTAATTCGAGGGCAATGGCTGAGGCGTATGAGCCGTGGTGCTGGAGGGAGCGTAGCGAGGTGTTTTCCAGGTTGTCTCCTGCTGTATGGTAATCATAGGTCGACCCCACATAGGCGATGTTCAGCCCCTGGTACCCTCTTTGCCTGAAAGGGCTGAAGTCTGTATCATTGGGCATCCGGCGGTAGATCTCAACGCTGAGGGAGGTGGCCCGGGGATAGGGGGCCACTTCTGCAAATGCCCTGATTGTATTAAGGTTGTTTTCAGCTGTTTCAAACATCATGCTCCGGCCACTGGTACCCATGGCTTCCAGGTTCACAACCAGCCGGATGTCTTCTGCCCATTCATGTTCCTGAAGGAATGCTTTGGCGCCCAGTAATCCCACTTCTTCCCCGTCAGGGAAAAAAAAGATCAGGTCGTTTTGAAGGGGTGGGTGATGTTGAAGCATCCGGATCAGTTCGAGTATGGTGGCCACGGCTGAACCGTTATCGGAGGCCCCGTAGGCATCCTCCACCGTGTCGTAATGACCCATAAAAAGGATGGCTTCGCCGTTTCCCGTTCCCGGGATTCGTGCCAGGATATTGCCCAGGCTGGCGGCTCGCTGCAGCCGCTGGTCGTAAAATACGGTCTCATGCAGTATGGGGGCCAGGCCCAACTCCTCCAGTTGTG
>SKUN01000139.1 GCA_007129945.1 Bacteroidales bacterium | reverse complement strand
CAGCTACGGTCGCAGCCTTCGGCAATTTTGAGGTAGGCATAATGTGATGGCGTACTTAATATCCGTTCAGCACTCCCGGCTGTATATGGCTCTTTCAGATAGTCAAAAATGTCGGCCGGCTGATTGACCCCAAACCAGGCATCCACTTCAGGAATCTCATCCTTCAGGGCATTCAGGTACCGCTGTGAAAGACAGCCACTCACCAGAACCTTCTTTACAAGACCGGCTTTGCGTGCTTCGACCACCTCGAGGATGGTGTCAATACTTTCCTGTTTTGCATCCTGAATAAAGCCACAGGTATTGATAATGACCACGTCGGCCGGTCCCTCACCTTCATGAAGAAGATGGTAGCGATCAGCAGCAAGCTGTCCGATCAGTTTTTCCGAATCAACCTGATTTTTTGAGCAGCCCAGGGTAATGACCCGAATGGTTTTTTTATTCACGTCAGAAATTGTCTATTGAAAAAGGGTATCCACAAAAGCTTCCCTGTCAAACAACTGAAGGTCATCAATGGCCTCACCCACGCCGATGTATTTTACAGGAACGCTCAACTGGTCGCTCACTCCGATAACAACTCCTCCTTTGGCAGTGCCATCCAGTTTGGTAATTGCAAGGGCATTGACCTCTGTTACGGAGGTGAATTGCTTAGCCTGTTCAAAGGCATTCTGCCCGGTAGACCCATCCAGAATCAGGAGGACTTCATGCGGGGTTCCGGGAATCACCTTTTGCATGACCCGTTTGATCTTGGCCAGCTCATTCATCAGGTTCACTTTATTGTGCAAACGACCTGCGGTATCAATAATGGCTACGTCCATGCCGTTGTCTTTGGCATAGGCCAGGGTCTCATATGCCACGGAGGCAGGATCAGCGCCCATCCCCTGCGAAACAATGGGAACACCGGCCCGTTCAGACCATATTGTCAGCTGGTCCACTGCCGCAGCCCTGAAAGTATCGGCAGCGCCCATCACCACCTTTTTCCCGGATTCCTTAAACCGGTGGGCAAGTTTGCCGATGGTGGTCGTTTTACCGACGCCGTTTACCCCAACGACCATAATGACATAAGGACGCGTTTCCGACTCTAAAATACCGGAAACGGTATTAGACTCATTCTCAAACAGTAAGGCCTTTACCTCTTCCCGCAGGATGCTGTTTAACTCGTCCGTACCCAGGTATTTATCCCTGGCCACCCTTTCCTCAATTCGTTCGATGATTTTTATGGTCGTGGCTACCCCCACATCTGAACTGATCAATACCTCTTCCAGGTCATCAAGTACCGAGGCATCTACTGTTGAACGGCCAGCCACCGCCTTGCTCATCCGCGAGAAGAGATTGGTGCGGGTTTTGGATAACCCCTTGTCGAGTTTCTCCTCCCTGCCTTTGGAAAAAATATCAAATAAGCCCATTATTCATACAGTTACCGGTGGGATACAAAATAAAATCAGACCTGCACCAATGGTATGGAACAGATCTGAAAAGACACTCACGTCCAGTAAAAACCTACTTCTTTTGTGCAAGATATTCCTTCACTTTATCAGAAGCTACGATTTCTTCCTCAAAAGCATATGCACCTGACTTTTCAGATTTTTGCATCCGGATCACTTTGGCATAACCTTTACCTGATCCGGTTTTCAGTGTTGCAACAACTTTCTTTGCCATAATATCTCAGTTTATTTGGTTTCTTTGTGAATGGTCATCTTCCGGAGTATGGGATTGTATTTCTTCAATTCCATCCTGTCCGGAGTATTCTTTTTGTTTTTGGTAGTAATATACCTGGAAGTACCCGGCACTCCACTGTTTTTGTGCTCAGTGCATTCCAAAATTACCTGTACCCTTGCGTCTTTTGATTTCTTAGCCATGATATATTGCCTTTATATTTCAGGAGCGCAAAGATACACTTAATTCTTGAAAAAACACAAGCTTTGGTGGTATAATTTTTTCACCGGGCAGAAAAACAAAAGAAGGTTTTGGGGTCCTCTCCATTTTTTATATCTTTGCAATTATAAATCAGACAGTTTCGGGATTTTCCTTTATCGAAGGTGATCCCGTTCATTTTTTAACCTAATTCAATTACATTATGACGCAACCCGAAGCCAAAGTAATTGCACTCACCTATGAGCTGCGTGAAGGAGGGCCGGAAGGAGAAATATTGGAATCTGTGAGCAAAGAAAAACCCATTGAGTTTTTGTTTGGTGCCGGCCGGTTAAATGAGAGCTTTGAGAATAATGTGAAGGACCTGAAAGAAGGTGACGAATTTGAATTCACCATCAAGGCCGACCAGGCATATGGCCAGATAAATGACAAGGCCGTTGTGGACCTTCCCAAAAGTATTTTCGTCATTGACGGAAAACTCGCAGAAGATCTGCTTGTTGAAGGCAACATCATCAACATGGAAGACCAGGAGGGCAATCCGCACAGGGGTAAAATACTTGATATCGGTGATGAAAAAGTCAAAATGGACTTTAACCACCCTCTGGCAGGAATGGACCTGCATTTCAAGGGAGAAGTCCTCAAGAAAAGAGAACCCACCCCGGAAGAAATGACCCAGGGATTTGTAGATCCCCGTCCGAAAGAGTAAACAACGAATAACTAATATCAGTCAAAATAAGGGCCCTCTTCTGCTGAAGAATGCCCTTATTTTTTTGGCAGGGTTTTCAATGAACTGATATGGATGGTCACACCGATGGCAATGGCGAGCAGGAGCAAGCGTACCCACGTCAGGGTCACGGCGAATACCGCAGAAATACTGATGGTGATCCATAACAGGGCAATGGAGCCCTTCTTTACCTGTGCGGTTGTCCCCCTGTGGTCACGGTAGTTTCGTATATGCTCGCCAAGATACCGGTGATTAATCAGCCAGTAATAAAAACGTTCGGAACTCCGGGCATAGCAATAGGCCGAAAGCAACAAAAAAGGCGTGGTCGGGAGGAGCGGGAGAGGTATTCCGAGCAAACCCAAACCAAGCGCAAGGCTGCCGGCCACCATCAGCAAAAACCGCTGTACGGGATTTAGTTTCTTGCCAAAAGTAGGTTTTTCCCGCTCCAAGATGCCTCCCAAATTTAATATCTTTGACCCTGTTGTGTCATTCAGACAGCAGTCGCAAAGATCGTAAAATTCATCTGACAATGGAAACGAAATCCAACCGGGAGACCATCTTTTACCTGGACAGCCCGAGGAGTAACAATTTTGCTGTAACAAGCTTTTGGCCATCCGGCAGAACACCGAAAGGAATTGTTCAGATAATTCCCGGGATGGCTGAGCATGCCGGACGCTACCGCGAATTTGCCGGGTTTCTGACAAAAAACGGTTATGCCGTCTATGCAGGAGATCATCCCGGACAGGGGAAAACAGCAGGCAGCCCGGAAATGGCAGGCCGGATCACCGGCCGGCAAAACTGGCAGGTGATGCTGGAAAATATCAGAACCTTATACACCCACATCCGGAAAT
>SKUN01000067.1 GCA_007129945.1 Bacteroidales bacterium | reverse complement strand
GTGATGAATTATTTTGTGGTGGCGTGCCTGTTTATCTTTTTGGGGATCATGCTTTTTATGGATATTGTGAAGCATTTTATCGGTTCCGCCTATCACGAAGGACTACCGGTGGTTCCGGTTCTCCTGATCGCCAACATGTTTCTGGGGATTTATTTTAATTTATCGATCTGGTACAAGCTGACCGCCCGGACAATGTTCGGGGCCTGGTTTTCTGTGATCGGTGCGCTGATAACCATTTTGCTGAACATCTGGTGGATCCCTCAGTTTGGCTATCATGGGTCGGCCTGGGCGACACTCGTATGTTATTTTACCCTGGCGCTGCTTTCTTACCTTTTCGGGCAGCGATATTTGAAGATCCCTTATGAGCTGGGAAGGATCGGGGTGATGATCGTGGCAGCCCTGGGGGTGTTTTTCATAAGCACCTTTACGTCAGATATCCCGGGAGTATGGATGTATTTGGTTCACCTGGGGCTGCTGGGTGTGTTTGCCCTGGTGATTCTTTTGATTGAGCCTTCATTGCGGTCGGTTTTGCAGCAAAGCAGACAGTAGGTTTACCCTGAATGCAATTTCCTTCGCCAGGACCCTGAATCCGCGGCAACCTTTTATTTTAAGGCTAAAAATATTATCTTTGTAATATGGGGAAGTGGGCGGAGTTTTCTCTGCCAACGGCCCGGTATACACACAGGTTTATATTGGTGCAGTATGCTTTTATAACATAGTATGCCTTTATAACAGTTTGCCGGATCCCATCAACTAAAAACCTGAAAAACCAAATCGTTTATATGGGCAACATGGTTAATCCGACAGTTAATAGCCAAATTACCGGGAAAAAGGCAGGTGTTCTGCTGCAGCGCTTGCTGGAAGAGAACCCTGACCTGCAAAAGCTGGTGGATAAAGCTGGAAATCAAGCAGAGTTTGCCTCGGGGTTGCGCGATGAAGCCATGAAATACATGCAGGCAAACCCTCAGGTATATAGTTATTATCGCTTCGAATCCAGGGGGCAGGATGCCATGGAAAAACTCAGCTGGCAGGATTATGCCGCCATCAGGATACTGGATTACCTTGACCGGCAGGGTGAGTCGTATGAAGACCTCAACCTCAGGGGGAAAAAGGTAACCAATGATGTTTTTGGCACATTATGGCAGGGAATCAAAGAGGACGCCTCATCCCTGCATCCCCACTTTCTTGAAGATCTGCTCCAGCTTTTCCGTCAATATAACGGAAAAAGCAACCGGGAAATCCCGCAGGGTGAGCAGGTGTTGAATTGGATGGAAAAATATCCGTCCGGGCTCGATCCGGAGATTGTTGAAATCCGGGAACAGAACAAGGAGAGAATCATGCGGGTGCTGATCGACAAGATTGATCAAAAGAAAATGATAAGCAGCCGTTATGTATTTCCTGAAGGGGCCTCCAGGGAAGAGAAGATGGAGCTGATGAATCAATGGTGGGATGATTTCCGCTTTCACCTGAAGTTTGCAGTGCGTGATCCCGACACGCTCAATGAGATGCTTGGATACTCCCTGGGCGAAGACACCATGTCGTTGCTTTACAGGGCCAGGGACAAGGGCATCCCTTTCTTTGTGAACCCCTACTACCTTTCACTGCTGAATGTGGATGTGCCTGAGTTTGCCAGGGGTAAAGACCTGGCCATCCGCTATTACGTTTTGTACTCCAAAGAACTGGTGGATGAATTCGGCCATATTGTCGGCTGGGAGAAAGAAGATGTTGTCGAGCCCGGTAAACCCAATGCGGCCGGCTGGATTCTGCCAAACAAACACAATGTGCACCGGCGGTACCCGGAAGTGGCCATCATGATTCCGGATACCATGGGCAGGGCCTGTGCCGGGCTTTGTTCTTCCTGTCAGCGGATGTATGATTTTCAGCGCGGAAACCTGAACTTCGACCTGGGTAAACTGAAACCGAAGGAAACCTGGGAGGAAAAGCTGGAGATGATCATGAAATACTGGGAAGACGATTCCATGCTCAGAGATATTCTGATTACCGGCGGGGATGCATTGATGAGCGCTGACAAATCCATGGAGAAAATTCTCACCGCCGTTTATGACATGGCCGTCCGAAAGAAAAAGAAGAATGAAAGCAGGGCAGATGGTGAGAAACATGCCGAGATTGTACGGGTGAGGCTTGGTACCCGTTTGCCTGCATACCTCCCTCAGCGGATTAATGAAAATCTTACCCGGATACTGGGGGAATTTAAGAAAAAGGCATCCAAAACAGGCATCAGGCAATTTGTGATTCAGACCCACTTTCAGTCCCCCATGGAAATTACCCCCGAAGCACGCCGGGGGATTGACCGGCTGATAGCTGCCGGGTGGACAGTTACCAATCAGCTGGTGTTTACTGCACCTGCCAGCCGGAGAGGGCATACCGCAAAACTACGTAAGGTGCTCAATGATGTTGGGGTGCTGCCTTATTACACCTTCTCCGTGAAGGGTTACAGGGAAAACGCGTTCAAGTTTGCCACCAATGCGCGGGCCTCACAGGAACAGATGGAGGAAAAGATTATTGGAGAGATTCCGCGGGAATACCGCCGCCGCATCCGTACTTTCCCGGAAAAGGCCGAGAATATGGTGCAAAATGTGGAGGATCTCCGCAAAGAGGCGAACATCCCGTTTCTGGCCACCGACCGGAACGTGCTCAACCTGCCGGGAGTCGGCAAAAGCATGACCTTCCGGGTAATCGGGGTCACCGGTGATGGTCGGCGGATCCTGGAGTTTGACCATGACCACAACCGCAACCACAGTCCGGTGATCGACAAGCTGGGTAAGTTTGTGATCATTGAGTCCAAGTCTGTTGGTGCTTACCTGGACCAGCTCGAAGAAATGGGAGAGAAAAGGACGGATTATGCAAGCATCTGGGGTTATTCCATTGGCGAAACGGAACCCCGGATGTCCATCTATGAATATCCGGATTTTGATTTTACCCTGACTTCCAAAATTTCCAACTACGGAGGATAACCGGGTTTTCCCGGGCTGCGATGGGTGGCTGATGCTCCCCGGTTTCGTGGGGCAAATGGCTCTCCCGTGCTGTAGCAGATCTGTCTCTTTCCGGGGTGGTGTTCGCTTGCGCACAATTTGTGTTTGTTAACGGACACCCCCTTGTTTTCTGGTGTTTTCTTAAACAAGGTTAATAAACCCCAAAAAACCATTGTTGTTTTTCTGGTTTTACTACCTTCGCTGTCCCCTGCGGCAAACCATGTTTTACTAATTTAATTGGATTGATAATGTCAAATGGCATGAAAATTGATAGCGAAAAATATTCCCTTCTGCTTCTGTCATCCTCATGCAACGTACTGTTGAAGCAGATATAAAATGAACCAGATGAAAGAACGAATACTGACCTGTGCCTCGCGCCTGTTTTTAAAAAACGGGGTACGGGCTATCACCATGAACGATGTGGCCGCTGCTCTCGGTATTTCGAAGCGGACTTTGTATGATTATGTTGAGAATAAAGACGATTTACTTGGGCAATCAATTGTTTTTCAATACAATACAGATGCAGAGAAATACGACGAGATTGAGGCTGAGGCGAGAAATCCGGTGGATTTGGTTTACAGGCACTTTCGCCATGCAGTGATCCGTATTTCGGACATCCATCCCAATTTTATGAATGAATTGCAGCGGAGTTTTCCGGCTGTGTGGAATGAAAGGGTTGTCCCCTTATTGAAAGAGAGAGAGACCATCACCAGGAAACTGGTTTCTGATGGCATTGAACAGGGGTATTTCCGTTCGGACATTAACCCGGATATCGCTGCCAAAATGCTGTTTGCCCAGGTGGATATGATGTCTGACACGGATACTTTCCCGCCTGAACGCTATCCCCGGGCCTATCTTTTTCGTCATATTCTGACGGGGTTCCTGCGGGGGCTGGCCACAGAAAAAGGACTACGGGAAATCGAAACATTGTTTTATAACAGAACCCAGGAAGAACATGTGTAAAATGAACAGATTAAAAAACTGGTTGCAGACGGGGGGGCTCATTGTATTGCTGGTGACATCTTCCGGTGTGATCGCGGAAAACCCTTCGGACACTTTGTACCTTGACCTTGATACGGCGATTGACATTGCCGGGGATCAGAATCCAACCCTGAGGGTTGCCCGGCTGGAGGTGGAAAGCAGGGAAGCAGGCATACAGGAAGTAAGGGGCAGTTACCTCCCTTCCCTTAATGTGTCAGGGAGTTATAACCGGAATATTATGAGGCCCATCATTTTTTTGCCGGATGACAGCCCATTTGGCGGTAATGGCTACCTGGAGGTAGGGTCTGACAATAGTTTTATGGCCAACCTCACTGCCCAGATGCCGGTATATAACCCCGCCCTGAACCGGTCTCTGGATGCGGCAAGGGCAGACAGGGATCTGGCAGGTGAACAGATGCGTGCCAGCCGGATTGAACTGGAATACAATGTACATCTTGCCTTTTTCGATGCACTCCTGGCCAGAGAGTCCAGGGATGTGATGCGGAAAAGCCTGCGCAATGCCACGGAGAACCTGGAGCGTACCCGAAGAATGTATGAGCAGGGAACGGTGGCTGAATATGACCTTATCCGGGCTGAGGTACAGACAGAAAACATGCGACCCAATGTGTTGCAGGCCGAAAATGCTTACGAGCAGGCGGTGGATTACCTGAAGGCGCTGATCGGGGTGGATAAATCACAACCTTTGTCGGTGAGGGGGAACCTTACCGATATGGCAGAAAACCAGGTGGCTGATTTCCGGATTGCCGATGCCAGCCGCAGCCTGGACAGGAATACCGACCTGGTCCAGATGGACCTGCAGCTGAATCTGCTCAATCATCAAAAAGAAACAGCAAGGGCCAGTGGATTGCCCTCTCTGGGGCTGGCCGGAAATTACCAGTACCAGACCGAATCCAATCATTTTCGCTTTGACGATTTCAGGTGGGTTGAGACTTTTTCGGCCGGGCTCAGGCTGACCATTCCGCTGTTCAATGGCTTTGCCGTCAGGCAGCAAACCAGGCAGCTGGAAATTGCTGCGAACCAGGTGAAGCTTCAGCGCGACTACCTGGAAGACAACCTGGATATCCAGCTGGAAGGAATGCTTAAATCAATGATGGTTGCCCTGGAGAAAACCGCCAATGCCCGGAGTAATGTCCGGATGGCGGAGCGGGGTTATGAGATTGCCCAAACCCGCTATGAGTCCGGACAGGGCACGCTCATGGAATTGAATGACAGCGAGGTGGCCCTGACTCAGGCCCGCTTCAACCTGCTGCAGGCCAAACACGAGATTCTGCAAGCCAAAGCAGAGTATGATAAATTTATCGGAGACAACAACAACCTGTAAACAATAAAGAAAAACTCTTAAATCATGAAAAATATTTTGAATCCCCATAGATTGTTTTTCCTGGCAGCCATTTTTTTGTTCGCCGGATGTGGTGTCCTTACAGAGGAAGAGACGGAAGAAAGGGATAAGGTACTGGTAGAGCTCAAACCGGTTGAAATTACCACCCTGGTGGATGACATCCGTACCACCGGCCAGGTACAGGCTTTTGAAGAAGCCTATATCGGTGCTCCCGGCCCTTCCCGTATTGAAGAGATTATGGTCGACGTGGGCGACCAGGTGGAAAAGGATCAGCTGCTGGTACAGATGGACCGCACGCAGCTTTTCCAGGCCCGGGTACAGCTGGATAATCTCAGGGAAGACTTAAGGCGGCTGGATACCCTTGTGTCAGTAGGGGCTGCTACACAGCAACAGTATGATCAGCTTAAAGCCCAGTTTGATGTAGCGAAAAGCAACGTGGAGAACCTGGAAGAAAACACCCAGATCCGTGCCAATATCCCGGGAATTATCACCGGCAGGTATTTCAGTGACGGGGAAATTTTCTCCATGTCGCCGACCACCCCGGAAGGGAGGGTTGCCATTGTATCGCTTAAACAGATACAGCCTCTCAAAATTAACATTGGTGTTTCCGAGCGTTATTTCCCCCGGGTGAAAACGGGGCAGGAGGCCATTGTCAGGTCTGACATATACCCTGATCGTGAGTTTTCCGGTTACGTCCATAAAATATATCCGACCATAGACAGGGCATCCGGCACCTTCAATGTGGAGATACTGGTGGAAAACAGGGATCTTGCCCTGCGCCCGGGAATGTACAGCCGTGTGATGCTCAACATCGGGGAAATTGAAGGACTGCTGGTTCCGTCACTGGCGGTGCGCAAGCAGGTGGGCTCGGATGAGCGTTTTGTGTTTGTGGTGGAAGATGGGGTGGCTCACCGGCGGACTGTTACCCTGGGGCGGACCTTTGACGATAAACTGGAGATTCTCTCCGGAATTGAAGAAGGAGAAATGCTTGTTACCACAGGCCAGCACAACCTGATGGATCAGTCAGAAGTAGAAATTGTGAATTAAAAAATTGTTTCCTGATGAAGATATATCGTTCTGCAGTACAACGACCGATCACCACCCTGATGGTGTTTGTGGCTCTGCTGGTTCTCGGGGGTTACAGCCTGAGGCAGCTCCCCATTGATCTCTATCCGGAGATCGAGCCACCCATTATCAGTGTTTTTACCGTTTATCCGGGTGCCAGCGCCTCTGACATTGAGACCAATGTGACAAGGCCTCTCGAAGATAACCTCAGTATGATCACTGACCTGAAGGATATCTCCTCGGTTTCCCGTGATGATGTGTCAACCATTCTGATGGAGTTTGAATTTGAGACCAATCTTGATGAAGCCACCAATGAGATCAGGGATGTGATTGACCGCATAACCCGCATGCTCCCTGAAGACATAGAACAACCTACCATATTCAAGTTCAGTTCAGCCATGATTCCTGTCATGGTAATGGCTGCTACTGCTGATGAGAGCTATCCTGCACTGGCCAAGATCATCGATGAGGACGTTGTCAACCCGCTGAGCCGTATTGAGGGCGTGGGCACCGTGAATATTGCCGGGGAGCCTGTCCGGGAGGTTCAGGTGAATGTGGATCCGGAAAAGCTGGAATCATTCAATATGACGGTGGAACAAATCGGTGGTGCGCTTGCTTCGGAGAATGTCAACCGCCCTGCCGGCAACATCAAAATGGGGCAGATGGATTATCCGCTGCGTTTTGTGGGAGAATTTGAGGAAAGCCGGTTCATGCGCGATATGGTGGTGGGCACTTTCAACGGGGCCCCCGTTTACCTGCGGGATGTGGCCGAGGTGCAGGATACACTGCGGGAACAGACCGTGGATGAAAGACTGAACCAGCAGCAAAGCCTTCGCCTGATCGTACAGAGGCAGTCCGGTGCCAACACCGTGCAAATTGCCAATGAGATCAATGAGCGCTTACCGGAGATACAGGCCAACCTGCCCCCGGATGTGGAATTGCTGACCATTATTGACTTGTCGGAATTCATTACGGATGCCGTGGACAACCTGGTGAGCATTCTTTATTTTGCCGCCATTTTTGTGACCATTGTGGTGTTGTTTTTTATCGGACGGTGGCGGGCCACATTTATCATTATTCTGACCATCCCGGTGTCGCTGGTTGCGGCATTTATTTACCTGAATTTGTCGGGCAATACCCTGAACCTGATCTCATTATCGAGTCTGACCATTGCCATGGGGATGGTGGTCGACGATGCCATCGTGGTATTGGAGAACATTACCAAACATACTGAAAGAGGAAGTTATCCCAGGGAAGCCTCTATATACGGGACCAATGAAGTGGGGCTGGCGGTTGTTGCCTCCACCCTGACCGTACTGGCTGTTTTCCTGCCCATGACAATGATCTCCGGGCTGATGGGATTGTTCTTCCGGCAACTGGGGTTCATCGTGGCCATTACCGTTTCGGTTTCCACCCTGGCTGCATTGACCCTGACACCAATGCTTTCATCCAGGCTGCTTGCGCCCGGAGGAGGGAGAAGTGCGGGATTCGGACCCGCAGTGACAAAGTTTATTGTCAGGGTGCTGGAAGGCCTGGATAACGGGTATGAGCGATTGCTCACTTTAGCGGTCCGCAGGAAAGTTGTGGTCATTGTGGTTTCTGTGCTGGTCTTTGCCGGCAGTTTTCTGCTGATGCCCTTTATAGGCAGCACATTCATGCCTGAATCGGACCAGAACAGACTGGATGCCGACATTGAGCTGGCCATCGGGCTGCGACTGGAGGAAACTACCAAAACAGCCAGGGCCATCGAACAGATTTTGGACAGGGACTATCCGGAGGTTGATCTTTACAGTGTGGGTGCCGGTACAGACCCCATGGGCGGGTTGTTTGGCGGTGGTGGTGGAAGCCATACCATTGATCTGACAATGCGATTGGTCCCGCGTGGTGAACGAGACCGTGACGTCTGGCAGATTGCTGAGGCTCTCCGGCAGGATTTGAACCAGTTCCCCGAAATTGTGGAGTATTCCGTGTCTGCAGATGGTGGTGGCGGAATGGGAATGGGTGACCCGATTGAGGTTGAAATCTTCGGAGATGATTTTGATACCACCAATAAAGTGGCAGACGAACTTGCCCGCCGGATGGAAGGGATTGAAGGGGTGCGCGACGTCGCAGTAAGCAGAGGTCCGGAACGCCCGGAACTCCGCATTATTCCTGATCAGGGAAAAATGTCGGCATTCGGGCTGAATGCCAACGCGGTATCTCAGGCGATCAGAAACAGTGTGGAAGGAATGACGGCCACGCTGTATCGTGAAGATGGCGACGAGTATGATGTAGTGGTTCGTCACAAGGAGGCGTTCAGGAATTCCATTGACCACGTGGAGAATATTTCGGTCCGGACGCCAATGGGTAACCTTGTCAGGGTGAGGGAATTTGCTGAGGTGAAAGAGTTTTTTGCACCACCGAATATTGAACGAAAGAATCGTATTCGTTATCTGACGGTATCCAGCGGTCTGCATGAACGTTCGCTGGGAGATGTAACTTCCGATATTCAGGCAGAATTGAATGAGATGGAACTTCCCGATGGGATTTTTGTTGAGTTCGGCGGACAGATCGAAGACCAGCAGGAGGCGTTTGCCGACCTGGGACTGCTCCTCATCCTCAGTATATTCCTTGTTTATGTGGTGATGGCTGCTCAGTTTGAATCTTTCCGGACACCTTTCATTATCATGATGGCGGTGCCTTTTGCCTTTTCCGGGGTGATAATAGCACTGTTTCTCACAGGAACAGAGTTATCGGTCATTTCACTGATCGGGGGTGTCATCCTGGTGGGAATTGTGGTGAAAAACTCCATTGTGTTGGTAGACTTTACCAACCTGATGGTGGCCCGCGGGCTGAGCGTTGTGCAGTCTGTGATCACTGCTGGCAAATCACGCCTGCGCCCTGTGCTTATGACCACGCTGACCACCGTGCTGGCCATGATCCCCATGGTGCTGTCAAGCGGTGAAGGAGCTGAAATATGGGCCCCTATGGCCATTGCGGTGATCGGGGGGCTGACGTTTTCCACCTTGGTTACACTGGTATTTGTGCCGGTGATTTACATCCTGTTTGGCGTACAGAAAGTAAAAAAGGAAAAGAAAAAAATTGAAGGGCAATTATAATTCAAGAAACCATGATTATGAAGGCAGTATTTATTGTATATAACCAGGCATTGACAGAACGTGTGGCTGAGCTGCTCGACCGCAGCGGTGCCAGGGGATTCACCCAGTGGCAGGATGTGATGGGCAGGGGTTCACAAACCGGTGAGCCCCATATGGGAACGCATACCTGGCCTGCCCTGAACACCGCGGTATTGTCGGTGGTCGACAAGGACATCGCGGGAGATTTGCTTCGTGGTGTGGAAGAGATCAACAAAACGGCAGAAGAACAGGGGATCAGGGCTTTTATGTGGAATGTGGAAGCCAGTGTGTAGAATTCGCAGGTTCCTATTTGGATAAGAAACCGCCCTCAGGCAATGCCGGGGGCGGTTTTTTTTCGGTAAAACGCAGGCAAACGGTTTTATTTTATATATTGTGCCCCGTAAAAAATATACTTTCCTGATTTACCAATCTACTAACCAATTTAAAATCCTATGAAGAATCTGTTATTACTTATGTTGATTGCCGGCTTGCTGGTGGTTTCCGGATGCTCTTCGGTAAGACCATCTGCCGAAGCTGAGCCTGCTTCCGGTCAAAATGCCGGTCGTTCTGATTATGAAAAGCTGGTCGCTGATCCTGATTTCAAGGAAGAGGGAATGTTTACCATTTACCAGAAAGACAATAAGTTGTATTATGAGATCCCGATGACCGAACTTGACCGCGACATGCTCCTGGTAAGCCGCGCAGCTGCTGCCCAGCTGGGAACCGGTTATGGCGGGCAGCGGATGAATAACCAGGTGGTTCGCTGGGAAAAATCCAGGGATCAGATACTGTTCCGGTCAATGATATATAACATCACTGCCGACTCCACGAGCAATATTTTCCGTGGCGTGCAGGCCTCTTCATTTGCGCCGATTATCGGGGCGTATGACATTGAGGCTTACAATGAAGACTCTACGGCCGTTGTCATTGACGTAACTGCCCTTTATTCAACGGATGTGCCGGAAATGAATCCCCGCCGCCAATACCAGGCGAGAAGGGTGGACAACAACAGAAGTTTTGTTGAGCGTGCCAGGGCTTTCCCTGAAAATATTGAGGTGCAGAGTGTGCTTAGTTATGAAGCAGACCGGGTTCCCGGTGCCTGGAACCTGAACACCATCTCGGTAAAAATGAACCACTCCATGATGCGGCTTCCTGAAGTGCCCATGATGGCGCGTCTGCACGACAGTCGTGTGGGCTATTTCTCAGTGAGTACGGTTGACTTCAGTGACGATGCCCACCGGGCAGAGCGCATGCGGATGATTACCCGCTGGAGGCTCGAGAAGCAGGACCCTGATGCGGAGATCTCCGATCCGGTGAAACCCATTACCTATTATGTAGATTACGCCACGCCGGAATGGTTGGTTCCCTATGTGATGCAAGCAATCGAAGACTGGCAGCCTGCCTTTGAGCATGCCGGTTTCAGCAATGCCATCATTGCCAAACGGGCTCCCACCCCGGAGGAAGACCCTGACTGGAGTCCTGAAGATATCCGATACCCTACGGTCCGATGGTTCCCTTCTACCACCATGAACGCTTATGGCCCACATGTGCATGACCCGCGCAGCGGAGAGATTATCACATCGGCCATCGGTATTTATCATAATGTACAAAATCTTCTGCGGAACTGGTATTTTGTTCAGTGCGCCGCGGCCGACATCCGTGCCCAGAACCTTCCGCTTCCCAATGACCTGATGGGGGAACTGGTTCGCTATGTGGTAGCCCATGAGGTGGGTCATGCGATCGGATTGCCGCACAACATGAAAGGTAGCGGTACCATGCCCACCGACAGTCTGCGTAGCCGGACTTATACAGAGCAGTACGGAACAACCCATTCCATCATGGATTATGCACGGATGAATTATGTGGCGCAGCCCGGGGATGATGCATTTATGCTGCCCATTATTTCCATTTATGACAATTTTTCCATTGAGTGGGGTTATAAACCCTTCCCTGAAGCTACCACGCCGAAGGAGGAACGTCCTTTCCTGAATGCCATTGCGGAGCGGCAGATCGATGAGCCCAGATTGCGTTTCGGCAACCTCTCCACCATTGATCCGACCCAGCAGCGGGAAGCCCTGGGCGACAACCATGTGAAAAGCAGCGGCTATGGCATTGCCAACCTGGAGCGCATCATGGGCTTCATTGTGGATGCCGCCGGAGAAGAGGGAGAAGACTATAGTACCCTCAGCGAATTGTACAGCAATGTGGTGCAGCAGCATGGCCGCTACCTCGGGCACGTGGTGACCTGGGTCGGAGGTGTACTGAGTCATCAGAAAGTATATGGCCAGGAAGGGGTGATCCATACCCCGGTGGAAAGATATCGCCAGGAGGAGGCCGTACAGTTTCTTGTGGACCATGCCTTTACTACGCCTGAGTACCTGCTGGATGCTGAGGTGCTTAGCCTGCTGGAGCCGGCCGGGTCTTCTGATCGGGTTATGCAGCTGCAGCGCTCCACTCTCAACCAGTTGCTGAGCGACGCCCGTATTAAGCGAATGGCTGAGATTGAGCTGAACGACATCGGTGAAACAGAAATTTATCCGGTAGATCAGATGTTGTATGATGTGCGCAAAGGGGTCTGGACTGAGCTGGATCAAACCCGTCCAAACATTGACCTGTACAGGAGGAACCTCCAGCGCAGCTGGGTTCAGGTGGTGGAAAATCGCCTCGACAGCGACAACCTTTCGGGCGAAACCCGGGCGCATCTGCGTGCGAACCTTCGGGCCGTGAAATCAGACATTGAACGGCGCCAGGCCAACGCTGCCAACGCGCAAACCCGTATGCACCTGGCGGATATACTGGATGAGATCAATTCCTTACTGGAAGGCTAAAAAAGCCAGGGAGCAGTAATAACTGTTGCCTGAATATCGCTTGCCAGAATCAAAAACGCCCGGGAGACATTGAGCTCCCGGGCGTTTTTATAGGGTCTTTTTTCTGGTTTTATTCGGGTTACCGGCTTCATTCGGGCCTGTGGGTTGACTGTTGTTCCCGGGGGCCGGGTTCCGGCGAGCTGTTCTGCGACTGAGGATCACCATTCCCGGCGGGTGTTTCGGTGCCTCCGGGTGTCTCGTGCTCCGATGTAGCGGTTTTCTTTTCGTGGGCAAAGAACTTCTTCTGGAAAATAATCATGATCAATACCCCGATGGTGATGGCTGAATC
>SKUN01000010.1 GCA_007129945.1 Bacteroidales bacterium | reverse complement strand
TTGATGAACACATTGGGGACATCCGTCAGGATACAAAACTCATCGGCACGGATCTTATTCGCCAGCATGGAAGAGGCCAGGTCCTTGTCAATCACTGCATCAATCCCGACCATTTTACCTTTCTCATCAATATAGGCCGGAATACCGCCCCCGCCTACCGTGATCACGATGGTTCCCTCACGGGCCAGTTTTTCTACGGCTTCCCAGTTCGGGATATCCAGCGGGCGGGGAGAAGCCACAACGCGGCGCCATCCGCGCTTGCGCGGGTCCTCACGAAACACCCACTCATTGTCAGCAGCAAGTTTGTCCGCTTCCTCTTTGGAATAATAGGGCCCCACCGGTTTAGCGGGGTTTTTGAATGCCGGATCTTCCCTGTCAACCACCACCTGGGTCACCAGGGTAACAATATTGCGCTTGATGCCGTTCTCAGCCAGCACATTTCTCAGTTGCTGTTCAATCATAAAACCGATCGACCCCTGGGTCTCCGCCACACAAAAATCAATGGGTTGTTTGGGGATGTCATACTCTTTATGACCGGCATCATGCTGCAGCAACACATTTCCCACCTGGGGGCCGTTCCCGTGACCGATTACCAGGTCATATCCTTCTTTGATTAATGGAACCAGGTGCTGACAAGTGTCATACACATTTTGCTCCTGCTCATCAATGGTTCCCTTCTGGCCGCTCTGCAACAGGGCATTCCCCCCAAACGCTATTACCGACAATTTCTTCATAACAAACTATTTCAATTTATACGTTTATAAAGCTAATCATTCATTATCTGTTTGTTTTTCAAGCACATAGTGGTCTGATAATTCGCTGTAAACCTTTTCCCCGTTCTCATCCAGCTTCACGATAAGGTTCTCAGCTACAAAATACAACCCTGATCCTTCCACACCTTTCAGTTCAATAACCATTCCACTGTCATCCCAGACATAATCGCCACGGTTTTCAAAGAATCCGTTTTCCCTTCCAAGGTATTGCATCGATTGGTAGTAGGTGCCATCTTCTTTCAGCTCAATGGTCACTTCTGCCCCTGCCCCGCTGGCGGTGGGTAATACCCCCCTGTAAACACCAACATAATCAAGGGCGATCTTTGCGGTGTGCATGTCAATCACCCCTTCATCCACGATATGCAGTGATTCTTCATCAGCCTCATTTTTATCCCGCGGACACCCGGTAAAAAACAGGGTCAAGCCCAAAAGCATGATCGTTGTTAACGTTTTCATCATCCCTTTAATTTGAGGCGTCTAAATTATAAAATATTACTTTTGCTTTAAAAATATTATCCGTTTATCCCTCAAACTATGGTGAAATGATCAGCAGTGTGTTCAATATGCAAAAAACCATTTTTTTTATTGCATTCCTGATCCTTGTGGGGTGTGCGGGCAGAAGCGAAAAACAAGATACCGGGAACAACGTTTTGCATATTATCCATGCCGGAAGCCTGACTTATCCGGTTCAGCATATGAAAGAAGCTTTTTCGAAAGAGCATCCGGAGGTGCGCATCCGTACGGAAGCCTGGGGGAGCAAGGCCGGGGCCCGCAGGGTATCGGACCTGGATAACCCTGCCGATATCTTCCTGTCTGCCGACTACCTGGTCATTGAACACATGCTGATCCCGGCACATGCTTCATGGTACATCCCTTTTGCTGCCAATGAAATGGCCATTGTATATACCGAAGAATCGCGTCATGCCGGAGAGATTAACCGTGACAACTGGCATGACATTATGCGCCGGCCTGAGGTCAATACCGGACGCAGTGACCCTGATCAGGATCCCTGCGGTGTCCGGTCTGTGTTCACCGCAAAACTGGCAGAAATATATTACGAAGAAGAGGGGCTGGCTGATGAATTGCTGACCAAAGCCGGCCAACACATGCGCCCCAAGGAGACCGACCTGATCGCCCTGCTGGAAACTGGCCACCTTGATTACATTTTTTTATACCGCAGTGTGGCCGTTCAGCATGGGCTTCAATATGTGGCCCTGCCAGCGGAGCTCAGCCTGGGCAATCCGGACCTGGATCACTGGTATGCACAGGTAAGTACCGAAACACTGGGCACCGCACCCGGTCATACCATCACTGAAACAGGGCAGTCGATGATTTACGGGTTGACCATCCCCCACAAGGTAGAAAACCGGAAGATGGCCGAAAAGTTCGCAGCTTTTGTGCTGGATAAAGATAAAGGGCAACGCATTATGGAAGATTCCGGGCAGCCACCGCTTTCGCCGGGCAGAACCCCTTATTACAGGCAACTTCCGGAAAAACTGAAAGAGTTTGCAGTGCCTGCGTCTGCACCATAATCCTGCGACAACCGGCCTGACCTGAAAATTACGTGAGTTTGCAGCATTTGTCGCCGCACAGGAACCCGGTGAAGAGCACCATGATCCGGCAAACAATAATCTCCTAAAAGTTTACAGAAAGTCCGACGGTAACTGAACCCAGTGCACCGCGACCCACCTCCGAGAAAACGGCCAGGTCATCAGAGAAATAATAACGGACACCGGCCACAGGGCCAATAAACAGTCCGATATTATCAAAGAACCCGCTTACCGGGTGGTCCGGACTGGCACCATAGTGCCTGAACTCAAAGCCGGATATCATGGAGGCGTAAAAATCAACATCCTTTTCATTGATGCCTCCGTCAATCAGGTCGTTGATAAACGGGGTAAGGTGAAAACTGCCCCTGGCCCCCAGGCTCAGGAAAGAACGGGTCCGTTCGGGGTAGGTCCATTTACTGTAAGCGGCATAAGGGCCGGCGGTGATATACTGATGAATACCCACCTCGAAGAAAGCCACCGTTGGGGGGACGCTCAAACTGCGGGCACCATGATAGCCGTAGGAATAATTCAATGAAAAACCGGCATTAAAGATTCTGGCATTATTGAAATTGCTGCCCTGTGCCCTGGCTGTCTCAGACGGGAAGATGTACAATCCTGTGAATAACACCCATGCAACCAATAAAAATTTACGCATAGCAGATCAATCTTTATATGTGGTTAATGTAACGTAATTTCATTCGGCAAATGTACGTCAATTTTTAATTTATTTTCCCGCAAAGAGAGATTGATCCACATCTCTCCCGCCCTTTCATTTGCAAATTTTATCAGTCAGTTGCCGGTAAAGGCGTGATTTTTAACTGGCAAACAAGTAACTTTGTGTAAGAGAATGCAAATCTATGAGAAAGCCACAAACCATTGCCTTTCATACCCTGGGCTGCAAGCTTAACTTCAGCGAAACCGATTCCATCAGCAGGCAGTTTACCGGAGAGGGGTTCAAAGAAGTGAATTTCAGCGATCCTGCCGATATTTATGTGATCAATTCCTGCAGTGTGACGGGGAAAGCGGAAAAGAGGTGCAGGGCCCTGATTCGCCAGGCACATACACGCAACCC
The DNA here is from genome assembly GCA_007129945.1 of Bacteroidales bacterium. Classification (GTDB taxonomy): domain Bacteria; phylum Bacteroidota; class Bacteroidia; order Bacteroidales; family UBA7960; genus PUPG01. The sequence continues at coordinate 90 of SKUN01000010.1, read as the reverse complement.
GGATGCACAGATCGTTGTGGTGGGCTGCTATAGCCAGATTGCCGGGAAGGAACTCCTTTCCCTGCCGGGGGTGTCACTGGTGATGGGGAA
>SKUN01000140.1 GCA_007129945.1 Bacteroidales bacterium | reverse complement strand
AGCCCGGTAAAAGTGAAAGTCAAACGGGCCAACCTCCTCAAGAAAGAACTGGATTTTCTGCTCGCGGAGGAGTAGTGGTTTAAAGGTGTACCGGCAGCGAAGACTCAGGGGCCAGCTTTCGCTGCTGCCGGCAAAGAGCCAGGGGCCGGCTTTCACTTCTGCCGGCCGACCAGGGCACACGGATATAAAAAAGTCAGCGGTAAACCTTTCCGGTAAACCGCTGACTTTTAAAATACCTGTAAATCCGGGCTGAATTAGTCCAAGCTGAATTAGTCCAGACTCAATTAATCGGGGCTCAATTAAATCAAATTCAGCCTGCTGTAAAGCTCCTTCCGGTAAAGCCCGCCAATGGGCAGTACCTTCATCTTACCTTCAATTACCAGGTCAGGATATTTGATGGAGAAAATTTTGTTCAGGTTCACAATAAAAGAACGGTGAATCCTTACAAAGTCCTTTGCAGGAAGGATACGCACCATCTCTTTCATGGTGGTGTGCGTGGTATAGCTGTTGTCTGCGGTATTGATCACCACATAGTCTTTCAACGCTTCCACATAGTAAATATCTTCAAAGTTGATCTTATTCAGACGGTAGTCTGCGCGGACAAAAATTGAATCCTTAGATTCTTTATTTTCCACCAGAGAATGATACAGGTCACGTTCTTTTTTAACCTCTTCATCCTTTTCGTATTTATACAAGGCCATTTCAACCGTTGTCTGCAATTCACGCTCTTTGAAAGGCTTGATAATGTAGCCATACGGTTCAGTAATTTTTGCCTTGTTCAAGGTACTGTCATCTGCGTATGCAGTCAGAAAAATCACCGGAATCGAAAACCTTTCCTTGATACTCTTGGCTGCTTCAATGCCAGTCTGATCACCCTTCAGCATGATATCCATAAGGATAAGATCGGGACGGTTTTCTTCCACTTCCCGGATGGCTTTTTCTCCACTGCTGACAACCCCGGTAACCTCATATCCAAGCTTTTTCAGCGTATTCTGAATATCTTTTGCGACAATGCTTTCGTCTTCAACAACGAGTATTTTTACTTTTGCCATGTGCTTATGTTTTTGAAATTTAGTGTTCTGTCGATCATTAAAAAAATTTATGAATCAACAGGGGTTTTATGTAAACAGATGTTTTATTTTTTATTCTGATTCAAAATTACATAAAATTTTCAACTCTAACAACATACATCGAATACAATTGATTTTTACATTTTGCATTTTACTTTCTATGATGAATATCATTTAATTATTATTTTAAAAAAAAACCATGTTCATCAGGCTGTGAATACTGTTCATACTATTTTTCAAAAAGACTTGACAATTTGATTTATGTAAAGTTATTCACAGTTTTTTCACAGACTCTGAAATTTTAATGAATTATTATTTAATGAATTATATCAGTTATTCACAGTTTTTGATAGTTGTTAATTACGGCAAATGTGAATAAAATCCCGGTTTTCAACACCCGGTAAATTATTAATTTTTGTCAACTATTTGTTAGTAAATTTTTATAAGTTGACCACAGAAACCCTTGCATTGTTTATAAGAATTTCCTCTTAACAGAAAAAACCATAATTGCAAGCATTTTTTATGAAAACATATCAACAATAAAAAAAGCTTTATCCACATAATCTGTGAATAAAACCACAAAATACTAAGGATCACATAGTAAATTTTTATTGAAATATGTAACATTTTTCTGATGCCATGACGTAATGAACTAAGTGTAAATTTTATGTATTATCTTTGATATATCTATCCATTTTATTCATCCAAAATAGTTATTAACAAATGCAGGAGAAAGTGCTTCCAATTGCCCTGGGCGGCGATCATGCAGGCTTTCACTTAAAGGAAAAAGTGAAGAAATGGCTGCAGGAAATGGGATACCAGGTAAAAGATTACGGGCCATTTTCGGATGAGAGTGTGGATTATCCTGATCAGATCCATCCCCTGTCAAGGGCCATCGAAAAAGGAGAACATCCGCTGGGAATCATTATGTGCGGAAGCGGCAACGGGGTAAGCATGACGGCCAACAAATACCAGGGAATCAGGGCCGCTTTGTGCTGGGAACCTGAACTGGCCAGGCTTGCCAGGGCGCACAATGACGCCAATGTGCTGGCCATGCCTGCCCGCTTCATTGACGAAGCCACTGCATCAGCCACCGTGGATATTTTCATGAAGACATCTTTTGAGGGTGGACGACACGTTAACAGGGTAAAAAAGATTCCCTGTTCCTGAGAAAGGTTTTCGGTAACCAGCCGGACCTCCTGGATCCATACCGGTCCGTAAATACAACACAGATTTTTGATTGCATGAGTGAACAGCCAGCGTTAAGCAAGCATCAGTCTTTTCTGAAAGACAGTGAAAAAATGGCCTTCGACAAGGACCACCGGGCTACCATTGCCTACAATATATCGCAATATGAAACTGCCGCAAAAGCCGGTAAGGCCCGTTTTGTGAATCTTTCGGAATTACGCCGCCGTGCCGCATTGCGCAAACATTATGTACTGGAGCACCTGGAGGAACATCTGAAAAATTTTGAACACCAATTCACCAGCAGAGGAGGGAAGGTAATCTGGGCGCAGGATGAGGAAGAAGCCAGGCGGTCTATCCTCTCCATTTTTGAACAGCATTACGTGAAAAACGTGGTCAAATCCAAGTCGATGATCACCGAGGAGATTGGTTTGACGGAGTGCCTTGAGAAAAACGGGATTGAAAGTGTGGAAACCGACCTGGGTGAGTTTATTGTACAGCTGACAGGGGAGCGGCCCTACCACATTGTGACACCGGCCATGCATTTGTCTGCCAGGCAGGTAGGCGAGGTTTTTCATAAACACTTTGGATTGCCCGAAGAGTCAGACCCGGAAGAGATTACCGCCTTTGCCAGGGAGCACCTGCGTGAGAAATTTTTCCGGGCCGATGCCGGCATTACCGGGGCCAACTTCCTGGTGGCGGAAACCGGTAGCGTGGCTATCACTGAAAATGAGGGCAATGCGTTGCTGTCCATGTCCTATCCCCGCATCCACATCGTGGTGGCCGGTATTGAAAAGGTCGTGGCTTCGCTGGAAGACCTGGATATGTTCTGGCCTTTGCTGTCGACGCACGGAACCGGCCAGCCCCTGACAGCTTATAACAGCCTGATAAGCGGACCGGCGCAGAAGGAAGAAGGGGAGGGGCCCCGGCATATGTATGTGATATTGCTGGATAACGGACGCAGCCGCCTTCTCGGGACCACTCCCCAGCGGAGGGCCCTTTCGTGCATCCGTTGCGGTGCCTGCCTGAATGCCTGCCCGGTTTTCTGCAATATCGGCGGACACGCTTACGGTACCGTCTACAGCGGCCCCATAGGCGCCGTGATCAGCCCCCATTTGTCGGGTCAGCTCCGTGAATACATCCACCTGAGTCACGCTTCCAGCCTTTGCGGAAAGTGCACCGAAGTATGTCCCGTGGGCATTGACCTGCATCAACAACTTCTTCACAATCGCCGCCTGGCGGT
>SKUN01000166.1 GCA_007129945.1 Bacteroidales bacterium | reverse complement strand
TCTTTCCGTGGCTCGGGCTTCAGTTGCCGTTCCAACACGTAGGAGTAGTCCCTGATTTTTGGCTGCATCTGAGGGTTGGCTTTAAACTCCTGCTTTTCCCGCTGCAGCACGAGCAGGCCGCAATAGGCCCCGCCCAGGCTGCCGCTGACAAATACCAGGTCGTTGGGTTTGGCCCCGCTGCGGTATACGACCTGTTCTTTCTCTGCCTGTCCGACGGCCGTGATGCTGAGCATCAGGCCCGCCGGGCTGGTGGTGGTATCTCCGCCGGCCAGGTCCACATTGTACCGTTCGCAGGCCAGTTTCATCCCGGCATACAGTTCCTCAAGGGCCTCCAGCGAATAGCGGCTGGAAACCGCCATCCCGACAAATACCTGTTTGGGATGGGCATTCATGGCATAGATGTCTGACAGATTCACTGCAATGGCCTTGTAGCCCAGGTGTTTCAGCGGGGTATACACCATGTCAAAATGAACGCCTTCTACCAGGAGGTCTTTGGTGACGATGGTGGCCATCGGGCCGTTGTCTATAACGGCAGCGTCATCGCCCACGCCCAAAAGGGTTTCCGGATTGCGTAGCTGTATGTCTTTGGTCAGGTGGTCGATCAGGCCAAATTCGCCAAGGCTCGAAATATCGGTCAATTCCTGTGGTCTTTCCTGGTCTTCTGTCATAGCTGGGATGTGGTTATTTTCTGGTTTATTATTTTAGTTTGGATTATGGCGCTGTATTATTTTCCTCTCCGGGGATAAAACCGGAACCGGGCGTAGCTTTACGGTTGCTAATTGAGCTCTTGGGGTTCGGCTGGCCGGCACTTTCTGACTGGATCCTCACAGACTCTTCGTGAAGAAGGTGCAAAAACCTTTCCAAAAACCGGGGATCAATGCCCAGGATCTTTCCCTTTATCCGGCGGTCGGAAAAGAGGTCTTTCAGCCTGTCCGGTTGCACGATCTCTTCATTCCGCAGTTTTTTCAGCTCCCCGATTTGCCGGGAAAGCCCCATTCGGTGGGCGAGCAAAGCCAGTAATTCATGGTCATTTTCATCAATGTGCCGCCTTAAATCATCCAGGGTTTCTGCGGTTTTTTGCCGGTGGGGAATATCCGAAAGGCGGGATAGCATTTTATCCAGTGTTCCGGGAGTGATTTGCTGTTCCGGGTCGGTAAGGGCCTTCTCAGGATGGTGATGTACCTCTACCATCAGTCCGTTCATCGACAGGGTCAGTGCCTGCCTGGCTACTTCTTCCAGCAAGGCCGTGTTCCCCGAAATATGGCTCGGATCGCAGATCAGCGGCAAATCCGGGATTTCCCGGCGAAGTTCCAGCGGGATGTCCCATAAGGGGATGTTCCGGTACACGCTTCGCTTATGGGTCTTGAATCCCCTGTGAATGGCAATGAGTTTATTGGATCCGGCCATCAGGATGCGTTCGATGGCGCCGATCCAGAGGCGGAGGTCAGGGCTCACCGGGTTTTTGATCATCACCGGGATGCCTGTTCCGCTGATGGCATCGGCAATTTCCTGCACCATGAAAGGGTTGACGGTGGTCCGGGCACCCAGCCAGATGATGTCCACCTCATGCTCAAGGCACTGGATGGCGTGGTCGGGCCTGGCCACTTCCACGGCAATTCGAAGGCCGGTGTTATTCCGGATCTGTTTCAGCCAGGAGAAGGCTTCTGTGCCCCTCCCTTCAAACTGTCCGGGCCGCGAACGGGGTTTCCAGACCCCTGCGCGTAAAATGGGAACTTTGTCTGTCTTTGCGATCCCCTCAGCGGTTTCTTCCAGCTGATTCCGGCTTTCGACGCTGCAGGGCCCGGCAATGTATAACCGGTTGCCGCTCAACGGGATCCATTCAGATAATGGCGATATGTCAGATGAAAAAGCGACCGGCATTGGCTTTTTTTGCAAAGTTAGCAAAAAAGATTCGCCGGCTTGTTGTTGTAACTTCCTGATATGCGGTTGTTACTTGTTTTATATGCTGCTGGTGCGGATTAATATGCAGATGGAACCTGCTGAAATATAATGCGGGGTCGTAAACCTGAATGGATTATTTCGTATTTTTACCGGTGCAAATAAGCATCTGACATGGATATTCAGCGGATACATCATAAAATTTCTCAGTATCAGAAAGATGGTAAGCGGCTGTTTGCAACTTCCAGCTTTCAGACCAACAGCATTACCTTGTTGCATGTGCTGAGCCGCATCGATAAAGACATCCCGATCTATTTCATCAACACCGGATTTCATTTTCCTGAGACCATATCCTACAAAGAGAAAATAACGCGTTTGCTGGGGATCAGGGTGATCGACCTGTTTTCTCATGTGCCCAAAGTGATGCAGACCAATGCCTCCGGTGACCTGCTGTTTACTTTTGATCCGGATTATTGTTGTTACCTGAATAAAGTGCAGCCGGTGGAGAAGCTGATGCCACAGTTTGATGTGTGGATCAATGGGGTGCGGGCGGCACAGAATCATATCCGAAAGGGGGTTCAGGAGGAACAGAAAACCAGGGACAATATTCTGCGCTATCATCCTTTGCTGGATTGGACCAATGAGAATGTGATGGCCTATATGAAATACTATGACCTGCCCGTGCATCCCCTGGAAGCGAAAGGGTACAAGAGTATCGGCTGTGAGCCTTGTACCAGGCCGGCGAACGGAGACAGTTCACGCGACGGTCGCTGGGCCGGGATGAAAAAAACCGAATGTGGGTTGCATTTGGGAGGGGGAAGCTCGAAGGTAGAAGCTGGAAGGTAGAAGGTAGAGGGTTGTTGGTTCTCATGGGCCATGGAAACCAACAACCAGCTGACTTCGTCCAGTGAATACAGGCAGCCATTACAGTCCTCATCCCGAGGAAACCAACAACTATCAGGCGCGAAGCGCCGGAACTAACAACTGGAGAGGGCGATAGCCCTCGACTAACCGGAGGGGGCGTCAGCCCCCGACTAACCGGAGGCGCGCAGCGCCGACTAACTGGAGGAGGCGAAGCCTCCGACTAACTTATTTGCTATGAAAGTACTGATTACTGGTGGCGCCGGCTACATCGGCAATGAACTGCTTTTTGAACTGGTTAAGGATCCTGGGGTGGAGCAGGTGATCGTGTATGATAACCTGAGTCGCAGGAATTACAATCTTTTCCTGGATACGCGGTATGAGCCCCGGAAGGTGAGTTTTGTTTCCGGTGAACTGCTGGATACCCGCCGGCTGCGGCAGTTGCTGCAGAATATTGATGTGGTGTATCATCTGGCAGCCAAGGTATCTACGCCTCTGGCCACGGAGAATTCTCACCTTTTTGAACAGATCAACCATTGGGGAACTGCCGAACTGGTTTATGCCGTTGAGGAGAGTCCTGTGAAGAAATTTGTTTACCTGAGCACGACCTCTGTTTATGGGGCCTCAGAGCATGTATCTGACATCTATACTCCGCCGGATCCGAAAACTTTCTACGGTAGCAGCAAACTCCGGGGGGAGGCGCATGTGGAGCGGTTGTTTGATAAGATGGATGCCTGGATCATTCGCTGCGGGAATGTTTACGGTTTTAGCCCGAGTGTTCGTTTTGATGCGGTCATCAACCGTTTTATGTTTGAGGCCAACTTCAACGGCCGCATTCAGATCACTGGAAACGGGAAGCAGCAGCGTGCCTTTATTCATGTGGACAAGGTGGTGAATATGTTGTCCAATCTGCTGTATGATGATCTGCCTTCGGGTAAGTATAATTTCAGTCAGCACAATATTTCCATCGAACATATCGCCAATATTATCAAAGAGATCTATCCAGACATTGATATGATTTTTGTGAATCAGCATCTTGTGATGCGTGAGATCAAGGTGAAGGCTGACGATCGTATCATGTCTCTGGTTAAGCTTCCTGAAGTTTCGTTTAAGGAGGAGCTGCAGCGTTTCCGGGAGAAGTTTTCCTTTTCCTCGCACCCGGGGTGAGTGACGTTTGATCCCTTTGGGATCGGAGCTACATCAGGGTAAATCGCAGGCTGAAGCCGCCGTGGGTGTTGGTGTTGGGGTATTGGTTCGATACCATGGGGGTGTTGATGGTCTGGTCGAAGAACAGGCGGAAATTGACCCGGGCGCTGATCTGGTATTCCGCGGAGGTGTTAATGGCAAAGGTGCGGTTCCCGGAGGAGATCACATCGGTTTCTTCCAGTAATTTTCTCAGTATGGTTCTGCTGTCCCGCATGGAAAGGTCAAAACGCAGTACCAGGTCGCTTTGCATCCGCTGGGTGGTCCCGCCGGTGGAGATGTTGAAGGCCAGGTCCTGGAAACGGTAGCCGGCCCCCACGATGAATTCGCTTCTGTAGTTGTCGGTTACCTGGTTGTTGGCAAAACTGAGGCTGATATCTCGGGAGCGCCGGTATTCAAAACGTGTCATCAGGTTGTTCACGAATGTGATGTCAATGTTGATCAGTGGGTTGAATTGTTCACTGATCGACACCTGCGAGACTTCGTGTTCCGGGATGAAGTCGCCGGTGGCTGCTTCCCGGGCTGACTGGTAACCATCGACTTCCCTGTAGCGAAGGTCAGACTGGAAGTTGGCCAGGGTGAAACTGCTGCGGTATGCGTGTCCGATGGTGAATGACTGGAAAACCTGCTGCAGGGCCGGGATTCTTGAAAGGCCGTCGTAGGTCAGCCGCCAGTTGGGCATGGGTATTTTTAAAAATGGGTTCAGGCTGACATCTGTCGGGTCAATGCCGGCATAGGCAGCCATGAAAGCCGGGATCAGCACATCCTGGGAGGTGGCGCCATATCCCGCCGGGAAACCGGTGGTGTCGTTCACCGCACCATCCCAGTTGGGGTTTCTGCCGGCAAGGCGCATGGCTACATCCAGGCGGTGTTGTTTGAATTTCTCAAAGTTTTCGGAGGTGTAAAACTGGCTGTCAACTGACTCAAAAGTGGTGCGAAGTGACAGGAAGGAGATGCTGAAGCTTCCCCTTTCCATGGGGTTAAATGAGGCAAAGTTCCCCAGGCTGTCGGCCTTGAAGTAGGCGGTATTCGTTCGCGACTCTCTCCGCTCGGCGGTAAATTCAATCCGCAGGTGCCGGATGGGTTCCACCTCCGAACGGGCTGATATTTGTTGGGTGTAGTTTTCACTGTAAGGAGTGTTGAGGTTCGGGTTATCGGTGATCCAGCCTCCGCCGGCAGCCTCCGCCCTGATGTCACGCTGGCTTCCGAATATAAAGCCTGTGCCGGGAGCCATCAGATCCCAGTCCTGACCCAGTACGGATGGGGTGGGCTGGAAACCGGGCATATGGGTACCCCGGCTTTCGGTGAAGTTCAGGGATATGCTGCGGACTCCCATCAGGGTCCGCAGGGCTGTTTCCAATACCATCCTGCCATAATTGGTCTCCGCATCATTGTCATTGGCGGGGGGCTGGGGCCCGCCACGCTGAGGACTGCGCTGACCGCCTCCGCCGCCCCTTTGGTTGATCTGTCGCAGAAAATCGATCTTATTGTAAAGGTTTACCAGGTTTCCGTTGGCGCTCAGCCTGATATTCTGGGAGTTCTCGATGGTGTTGCCCAGCTCCTGCGCCGACAATGGTGCACCGATCCAGTCAAAATCTGCCGCATAGCTGGCATTGGCGTTGATCCAGTCGAGCAGGGGCAGTTTATTGGTGGGGATGTTGTAGGTCAGATTGGCCCGGTGGGTATAGAAAGTGGGTCTTCCCAGATTTTTGATGTTTCTCCAGATGGAGTCCCTCTTCTGTTCATAGTCGTCACGGTCCGGGTCAATGGGTCCGGCCGGTTCATCCACCCGGGCCTGTGTGGTGGCTGAAAACTCCAGCCGCAGTGCGCGGGTCAGATCCCAGCGCATGTCATAAATGCGATCCCAGTCAAAAGACTTGACATAGTTGGGCTCTATTAATACCACGCCGGCGCTCCTGGCCCGCATCAGCGACTCTGCATACCCCCGGTTCATGCTGGTCCGGAAGGATACGGACCTGGGCATATAGTAAAAGTTAAAATCGCGGAACAAGGCCAGCAGGTCATTCTGGAATATGGACACATTGGAGAAGGGGGTCACATTGTTGGGGGTGGTGCTGTAGTTGTAGCCGATGGCCCCCCGCCAGTGACGCTGCCGGTCGTATTTAATATCGATGTTTCGCGCGTACATCTCCGTGTAGGCATAGGTGAAGTCCAGGTTCTGCGGGTTATAGAAACGGGGTTCGCTGCCCAGCCCGGTGATGGATACGTTGGTGAAGTTGATGCTTTTGCGTCGTATAAGGTCTTGCGACAGTCGCCTTATCGAGTCACGTGCGGCCCTGGTTTCCCATGAGGCAAGGTCATCCTCGAAAAGGAGGTCGGGGTTCATGGGGTTATACAGGGGGTTGCTGACCGATTCAGAATAGCTGAAATGCATAGGAATACGAAGTCCCAGGTTTTCCGGGAACAACCGTCCCAGCTCCATATTGGTGGCGATGTCATAGTTGATGATCTCTTCCTGCTGCCGTTCGTTCACCTTTTCTTCAATACCACCGAAACCTGCGGTGCTCATGAATCCCGCCAGTGTGATATTTCCCAGGTCTGCCAGGCTGGCATCAATCCGGGCGTTGGCGGCCCAGCCTCCTTCATTGTTGAATTCGTACAACCGGAGTTCATTGATCCAGATCTCGGCTGATTTGGGCAATCCGTCGTTATTGGTTGTTCGTTGGGTCTTCCTGGGGTTCCGTACCCCGATCATGATCACCTGGATGTTGGACAGGGTGGGGTTTCCGATGATGGTCATGCTGTTGTCTCCGTCATTGATGCGGAAGGGACGGGTAATGGAAACTCCTGATCCGGGTTCTCTGGAAAGCTTATTCCGCTCCAGCTTCATGTCGGTGAGTTTTTCAAACTCAATGTCGAAGTTGTTGTCTTCGGGCCAGATCACCTCAGGGTTAAAGGTCCTGGGGTGCCAGGGGGTCAGTTTGAGCGGTACCTCGTATTCGTAATAGTTGTTGGTGAAGTCGGATCCCAGGCGAATGAATACGGTCAGGTCGTCGTCGCGAAGGTCCGAATTTTCTGTCAGGGCCTCGGCATGGGCAAACATTTTCAGGCGGCGGTACTGCCTGACATCCAGGTTGGAGGTTTTGTACACGGCCCTGGCATCCCCGTCTGCCAGTTCGGATATCCTCATGGCGAGGGATTGCTCGTTGCGCTGGTGCATGGTGGTGGTTCCCAGGTCCTGCTCTCTTTCAATACCCGGAGGAAGTACGTAGGGCACGGGGAAGCGCTGACCGTTTTCTTCAATGTTGACGGTAAAAACTTCAAAGCTGGTTTCCTCGTTATTGCCCGGCACATATTCGCCCGGCTCGGCCAGTTCCCTGTCGTATGTCCGCCAGTCTCCCCTGATCAGTTCCAGTGTGGCAAAGCGGCAAACGATAGGCTCTTCGAAGTCTTTGAAGAACATCCGCATGAAACGGATGGAAGTAAAATCTTCAATTTCTCCGATCACCTGGCGATCAGGATCGCGCAATGGCACCTTGAACTGGTACCAGCGTACTGTTTCCACTTCATTGTTGGCCAGACGTACGGTGGCTTCCATCACATCGGTGATATAGTTCTCGCCGGGCCGCATGTCTTCCGGGCGAAGACTTACCCGATACTGGAAGTAGCGCTCCGATTCATTGAGGGTTCCGTCCTGGTTGATGTCTTCGGTGTTCGGACGGTTGGTGGCGGAAGTGGGGTAGGGTTCCGGTGACTGATCAGCTGTGGGGCTGTTTCCTTCCAGCCCGTTGTATCTTTTGTAGCGGTCAAGGATGCTCACTTCCTGTGCATCAAGCTCGGAGCCCCTGTAATACTGGTAGTTGTCGGCCGACGGGTCTTCCCATGCCTGCTGGTAGGCTTCGGAGTTGGTTCCGTACATATCGGCGAGTACCTGCAGGAAGTTCTCATTGAAAAAGGTTCGTTCATCTTCGGTCCGCAGTCCGTCCAGCCCCACGTCCTGGAACTCCCTGGATTCAGGGTTGTTGTCGAAGGCATTTACCATGTCCTGGACAGTGGGAACACGCCCCCAGATGGTGGTATCCACATTCATTGTCACCTCATCGACAGGCAGGCCGTTTTCAAAACTCTTGCGTCCGTCACGCAACACATCTTCAGACACATCCCCCAGGTTAATATAGAGATCGCCACCACTGTGGTTCTCATCATACACGAAGGGGTCCATCATCCAGAACTCCACGTATTCCACATTGGCGGCTTCAAAGTCGGTGGTGGGCAATCCACGCATGACTCCGCCCCATCGTGTTTCAGGGTCGGTCAGGGTGCCGTCCTGTGCCATCCCACGGCTGTAGGCTGAAGGCGCTGCATCGTAGTTATACGGACCCCTCTCACGGGGATAGAATGCCATGTTGAGCACGGGAATGGGTGAAGGAATGCCGGTGGGGCTTTCTTTGTTGGGCCATATTTCGGTTTCCAGCACCTCGCGTACAAAATGGTTGGACCGCTGATCAGCATCGTTGCGGATGTGGGAAGGGGTAAGGTTGTTGTTCCTGGTAAACAACGGGTCCACCACGTACCAGGCGAAATTGGCCACATTGTAACGGAAGCCCAGTCCTGTGCCGGGGGCAGCTTCCGGAAACATGCCGGGGGTAGTCTGGTGCTGGGGAGTACTCGCAATATGCCAGCGCTGCACATTCTTTAGGTCGATGGCCGATTTGCTTCCCTCGAAGTCATCAATATAGGAAGTCCCTGCACCACCGATATGCCGTGAATGTCCCGGAATGAGGTGGGCGAATTCCCCGTTGAAGGTAATGCGCGAGGGGGTTGTGGTGCTGTAAAAAGGCAGTCGGTCGAGCAGGCGGGTTACCTGCATGGTTTCCATGGAGTAGGTGGTGTTGAGCCCCCAGATGGTATTGGCAATGGGCTCGTCGCCGTAATTGGCTTTTTGGGTCATCGGTCGCTCAGACAGCCGCATGATAGTCCCTCCCACAGTGAAGTTGTCGCTGATGCGGTGGTCTATGTGGGTTCCCATCAGGGTTTTTGTCTGAAGGTTAAACAGGTCAGAACTTTCCAGGGAAATCCGGATAGGCGTCCCCGAATTGAGGATCCCTTCGTTCAGGATCCTTACCCTGCCCAGTGAATAATCCACCGAATAGTCCACACCTTCCTGAAGCGGTACCCCGCCGGCGGTAACCACCACGGATCCCCTGGGGATGTTCATGGCGTTGAGCGGGATCTCGGCGCCTGAATCCGATTGGTAACTTCCTTCGAGCAGCCAGCGGTTTTTCTCCGGAACTTGTTGTGCCCGGTATTTGGTCGTGGTGTAAAGGGAGTCAAAGGCGTATTTGTCTCCCAGGTTCTGATCTTCCAGCATTTTGCGGAGATGTTCCCCGAAAGGTTCCGCCACGGGGAAGTAGATGCGTCCGTTGTCAGACTGGATGGTTCCGCCGCGGGTGGCGGCGTTGTCAATGAAGTCAAAAACCCCGTCGGGAATGGGGTCCAGCTGGGTGTTGAGGCGGTCCAGGCCCATGACCCGGATCAGCGGCTGCCCGTCCACAGGCCCCTCTTCGAGGTACCCCATGGGAACGCCCAGTTCTTCGTTCTCATAAAGGATGTTGAGGCGGAACTGGTCGCGGCTGATCTGGTAAGCCCCCAGGTTATACACGTTTTTCATCATCAGATCCCACATGGGGATGCGTGTGTTGACGGCCGTGCTTTTGAGTAATTTGACGATCAGTCCGTCGGGGGCACTCACCTGGTTGGTGAATTCTCCCACCTGGTAGGTGGTGGTATCGCCGATAAGGGTGTACTGGAAAGCCACCCCCAATACCTGGTCGGGGTTGATGGTGCGGTTCAGGGAGATGAACCCCAGCCTGGGGTTAAAGGTGTATTCATTGCTTCTGAGCCGCCGTGCATTTTCCACATTCTCGTAGTCGCGCCCCGAAGTAAATCCTTCTGCCGAAAGATGACTGTTGACCTGGCTGATATTGCGGATGGGCGAAGCGGCCATGGTTTCATAAAGGGTATTGCTGTTGTTGTCAGGCACCCGCCGGTTGCGGCTGGTGACTGATGAATGATGGGGCTCGTTTTCCCCCAGGTCAGCAAATCCTACAATGTTGCGGTTGTCATCGGTGGCTGCCCCAACGTTGGTCACCCATACCTCGATGCGGGTGATCTCAATATTGGAACTGATGGTGGGAAGGGTGGACAGGGCTTCGTCATAGTTGTCACGGAAATACTGTGCCAGGAAAAAGTGCCGGTTTTCTTCGTATTCATCTGCCCTGATTTCGAATTCAGTCTGTTGTGCCCCGCCCGATACTTCGATGCTTGACGATTGTGTTTTTTGCTGGGAAAAAACAGTGGTAACGCGTGTGTTCCCGAATCGCAGCTGGGTCTTGAAGCCGAACAGCCCCTGCGTTCCGCGGATCAGCGTCCCCGGCAGGGGAAGGGTCACATCTCCGGCTTCTACCAGCTGTACGATCTCATCTTCCGTTCCCCGGTATTCCAGCTTCATCCGATTTTCAAAATCAAAGGCAGATTCGGTGTTGTAATTGGCCCCCAGGGTGATCTTGGTGCCGATCTCAGCTTCCAGGGCAAGTTGGATTTTCTGCTGAAAGTCAAAGTTGGTGGTGCGGCGACGCTGTTCGTCCAGGGCCGGGTCTTCGCGATAGTTTGACATTACCCCGAAAATGAGTTCGGCCGAGCCGGACGGACGGATATCGATGGTGCTTCCCCCGAATATCCGGTCAAAAAACTCTCCCCCCACATGAATTTCAGGGATCAGCCCGTCACGTCTTTCAAAGTCCTGGGGGGTGGATCGTTCCTGCCAGTACCGTTGAAGACCGCGATCCAGGTCATAATCCAGGTATTCGTCAAAGGTCAGGTAATGCGGCCGGCCGATCACCATATCGCCGACGCGGCGGGTCTTGATGTAGTGTCCCGTGGCCGGGTCGTACTCAAAATGGGTGGTGATGGGTTTGGGATTGGTCAGTGAAAGGCCGGTGATGGGAAAACGCTCCAGGTCAAGAAAGACAGCGCTTTCCATGGGGAGGCCGGTGGTCTGAACGGGTGCCCGGAGGGTATCCTGGTCTGCCGCACCCTGCCCGGCTGTTGCCTTTGGCGTAAGCAGCGCAAGAATGCTGATGATGCAGAAAACAGGATAACAGAGTAAAAATCGCCTTAATCGCACCGGCACAATCGTTTAAAAAATCGGATCAGAAACTTTTTAACGCCTCCTTCACAAGAAATTCCGCACTTATGGCCGTGTCTGTGTGTTTTTTAAGGATGGCTGCAATGGCTTTTTGGGCTGCACCTTTCGTGAAACCCAACATTACTAAAGCAGATAACGCTTCCTGCTGAATTGTATTGTCTGTAACGGATAAATTTTCTGACTTCAGTACGCCCTCTTTCTCAAGCCTGTCTTTGAGATCAACGATGATCCGCTGGGCCGATTTGGCACCGATTCCCTTGAGCGATTGCAGGGCATTGACATTATTGCTGACAATGGCTTCGCGGATATCGCCGGGTGTCATGGAAGAGAGGATCATCCGGGCGGTATTGGGCCCCACCCCGCTTACCGATATGAGATGACTGAACAACTCCCTTTCCTGTTTATCGGCAAAACCGTAAAGCATGTGGGCATCATCCCGGATCACCTGCAGGGTGTGTATGCGCACTTCTCCGGATTCCGGCAGGGCATTGAAGGTGTAAAGGCTGATGTGGATCAGGTACCCGACCCCCTGGCAATCCAGCACCACGAAGGCCGGGTTTTTTTCTTCGATGGTTCCCTGTATGAACGATATCATGGTTTTCAGATGCTTGTCAGGTTGATACGAAACCCCTTCCGGCCGGTTCACACGGGGAACGACCGCGGGTTCCATTGATGAACCGTCGACTGATAAACCGTCGGTTTTTAACCTCGGGAAATGTCTTGAGGTTCCTATGCTGAACTGCAGGCTGCTTTTCACCGGAAAAGGCCTGCAGCTTCACAGGACAAAAGTAATAAATGATTTTAATTATCCGGTGACTTGTTTGATGGCGGCTTCCAGTGCCTTGTCCAGCATTTCTTGCGGGGGTTTTTTGATGAAACCGTTGTCAATCAATGACCTGGTGGTGGCACGTGCCTCTTCAATGTCCTGCTGGGCCAGGTCGTAAGCTTCCTGCCAGGTCATTTCCTTGCGGGCCACCCCGTCTTTGATCGCCTGCATGGCCACGTCTGCGGCCTCGAAAGGAAAGACTTTCGATTCACTCATTTTGGCAATGATGTCTTCGGTGTGGATGCCCCTTTTCTCGGAGAAACGTGCAATGGCCTCTGCGGCCGCGATGGCCATATTGTCCGTGATCTTGCTGGCACGAACCATGAGTGCACCTTTGAGGATTCCCGGGAATCCGATGGAGTTGTTCACCTGGTTGGGGAAGTCGCCGCGCCCGGTGGCTACAATATGGGCCCCGGCTTCTTTGGCGGCATAAGGGTAAATCTCGGGAACGGGGTTGGCACATACGAACACGATGGATTTATCGGCCATTTTTTCGATCCACTCCTTTTTGATCACATCCGGACCCGGACGTGAAAGGGCAATCAGCACATCTGCATCCTGCATGGCCTCTTCCATGGTTTCTGTCTTTTGGGGGTTGGTTACCTGGCAGAGCTCCCATTTGCGGTAAAAACGTTTGTCGTCTTCGATGTCTTTCCGGCCTGTGTGCAGTGCCCCGGTGGAATCGAACATGATGGATCTGGCCGGATCGGCCCCGGCAGTATTCACGATGCGGGCAATGGTGGCGTTGGATGCCCCTGCACCAAAGTATACGATTTTCACATCTTCCAGTTTCTTGTCGACCAGTTTCAGTGCGTTGAACAGTCCGGC
>SKUN01000085.1 GCA_007129945.1 Bacteroidales bacterium | reverse complement strand
TCCAGGTTCTTAACCGCAATCCCGATGTGTTCGATGTGTGATATGTTCATTGGTGTTGGTGATTAAAGGGTTGAAAAACAGGGTGTAATAATTGATTTCAGCGACGAGTTGTTAACTTTGTAACAGCGTTTCAATCTCGTGCAAAAAAAATCTGCGAATTTTGCCGCAAAGATAGGGAATAAAAGTTGAACAACGCCTATTTAACAGGCATAAATAGTTGATTTCATGTTTACTTAAGGTAAATATTCCAGGAAGCAAGATTAAACGCCGCTGCAACGGCGACCGGGGGGGGGTAAGCCGATGAGGTCACTGAACCATCCAGGGTAATTCCACATCCCAGTTTTCCCTGATCTGAACTGATTCATGAAACATATATACCGGGTCGGGCTGCTCCCTCATCAAATAGTGACCTGTGTCCCACTGACCTGTTTCGTCCTTGTCGTCAATGAGCCTGACCGAATAGGTGGCCGGATCCAGGTAATCAAACCGGTACGTACCGTCTTCCCGGATAACCATGGAGCGTAACACATTTTCATTACGGTCCAGCAGCTCCAGGATGAATTGATTTTCATGATGCGGAAGATCGATATTCAGGATCAGCCTTCCGTAATTCTCGGTTGTGGTGGTGGTAAAGCGTGTCCGCAGCGTATCATTGGTTTTTCCAAAAATATCGGTGATGGCCCCGGGTAAAATTTCGATCTGGTGGGGTGTTTCGGGTTCCGGCAGAGGCTCGATGTAAAGGGTTCGGCGTACGTTGTCTCTGAAATCAAAACTGATCTCAACCGGGATGGAATCGTGCTCGAATAAGGTGATCTTCCCGGGATCGATCTCAGCAATGGGATGGTCGGAACGTATGCCCAGGTTGCTGTGGTAGGGAACAGCTGAAGCACGCCGGTAATTCATGGATATCCTGAGTGGATCATACTCGATCTCAGACGGGTCTCTTTCTCTGATTCGACGGGGAGCCGTGCTGTGCCGGATGGTATCCAGCACCCTGTTTTGATCGAGAACTTCAAGGAAGAGGGAATCGCGCGATGTGTCGGCAAACCATATTTTCAGGGTGTCCCTTCGGTTATTGAATTCAGGGATATACCAGTCATCCTCCTCAAATGGTCGGCGAATTTCCCGGACCCAGACGGAGTCGTAGGGTACCCTGAAAACTACCCGGATCAATCCCTGCCTTTCAAGTGATGAGGAGACCCTTTGGGCGGTATCCTTTTCCTGGAAAAGGTACATGGTGTAAAAAGTTTCTGCCGGATGCAGTGCGCCGGGCATCAGGGTGTCAGCCGGCAACAAGGTGTCTCCCGGAAACAGGGTGTCTCCCGGAAGCAAGGTATCTCCCGGAAACAGTGTGTCTCCCTGCTGGCGTATATCAGTTCTTGTTTCTGCTTCCGCGGGAGTTGTGATAACTTCCTCTCCGGTAATTTCAAGAGTGGTGTCGGGGTCACCGTCGCCGTTTTCATCCTCATCTTCGGGAATGGACGGCTCTTCAATGTATTCAGGTGTTACCAGGCTGTCAATGAACGCGATCTGCTCGTCCGGCAAATCGTAGAGGAAGTTGGCATTGTTGTCGCGCAATCCGAACATCAGGTACTCGCCGCCAGCCATGTTATTGATCCTGAAATGACCGTTTTCGTCTGTTTTTGCCAGGTAAACAGGCCGTTCCAGGTAAGGGATGGAGTCATATACTTCATCATACATCATCACATAGACCCCCTCTTCCGGCTCCAGGTTGTATGCGTTTTTGACCTGCCCCATTACGGATAATGAATCCACATAGCTTCCCGTGGAAAACACAAACTGGAAGTTGGGGATGGCATTTCCCTCAGTAATATCGCGGATGGCATCGCCGAAGAACAAGTTGTAGGTGGTTTCGGGCCGGAGCTCTTCCTCGATCTCTACGATGATGGACTGCCCCCGTATCCTGACTTCGGGGGTTTGCTGCAGTGGCGGAGACACCAGCAATTGCTGCCGGATGTTTTGTAGCTGTACGAACTCGTTGAAGAAAATGCGGATCTCATCGCCTGTGAAGTTGGTGGCCCTGTCGGGAGGGGTGCTTCTGACCACTTCCGGAGGGTCTTCATCACGCGGGCCTCCCGTGGGAGAAACCACATTGGCGCATGCATAAAAGAGAGCCAGCGCGGCCACCAGGCCGGCGGCAGCAACAAGGGATCTGTTTTTCAGCGGATGCGAGTTTGTCATAGTGGTCTCCCGGGCCGCATTCAGCTGCAGCAGCTGCAAAATTACCAAAATATTTGCAGACTGTAACCTTCAGATCTCACCGCCGTTTACGGATTTCCATTTCTTCATGAATTGCAGGAGTTCATCCCGTGAAGGAGAGCCTTCATTGCGCACGTAATAACCCGATGTGCAGACCCCGGTCATCAGACACTGCACCGGTTCAAGACCGGCCAGCCAGGCATTGCAAAACCCTGCGTTGAAATTGTCGCCGGCCCCGGTGGTCAGTTTGGGCTCTTCCGTGTAAGGTCCGTCGGCCCAGACCGGGCCTGCTCCGGTGGCCATGGCTGCCCCGTGGAGTGGATGAATCACAATGCCAAAAATGCCCATTTTCTCCCTGATCTTTTCCGCCCGGGGCATCAGCTCCTCTTCCTGGATACTCAGCACTTTGCTGATAATGCTTGATTCGTTCATGTTCATACTGAACACGGTATCACAAGGCAGTGAAGAGAGAATATCAAGCACTTCCTGAATGGCTTTTTCAGTGCGTTTTTGCGGATCAGCCAGGTCGATAAACACCTTTGGTTTTTTATCAAGCTTTCCGATGATCTTTCCGAATGCGCTGATGATCTCATTGAGGTTCGACAGCATGGTCCAATTGGTGAAGGCTACCAGATCGGTTTCTGAAAGCAGGCTGCGGAGTGCTTCTTCAGGGAGTTCGCTGAGCAGGGATTTCATGTTGACATTTACCAGGCTGTCCATTTTGCCCAGCATCAGTTTACCGTCATGGAACTCCAGCGCGTCAGTGTGCCCGGGATCGGCCAGGGAGAATACTTTGCGACATCTTTCTGCCATGTCGTGGAAAACCGGATCGATGTGGTGCTTTCCAAGGGCCCCTATGTAGGTCACTTCCTGGCCCTGGGCCAGAACGGCATTGGCCATGATGGGGCCGTTGCCCCCCAGCTTTTGCTGTACAGGCACCAGCTCTATGTTTGCGCTTAGCCCTGCCACAGAAGCAATCCGGTCAGATAGTGCCGTGATCGTTTTCAGTCTTTTATACTCCTGCGGACTCTCCCGCTGGTCCACCACGTGAATAATCTCATCCACAAAACCGTCAAACCCGATCAGCAGGTGTTTGGCGCTATGGTTTTTTTCAAGATTTTCGATCGTCTGCTTAAGAATGTCTGTTGTTTCCATATACATATTTTTAGTCGGGGGCTGCGCCCCCTCCGGTTAGTCGGGGCTGACGCCCCTCCAGTTGTTGGTTAGTCGGCGCTTCGCGCCTCCAGTTGTTGGTTAGTCGGCGCTTCGCGCCTCCAGTTGTTGGTTCCGGCGCTAAAGCGCCTGTTAGTTAGTC
>SKUN01000128.1 GCA_007129945.1 Bacteroidales bacterium | reverse complement strand
GAGGCTTCATCCGGGCCGAAGTCAAAACAGTAGAGGACTTCATCGAACTCGGATCAGAACAGGCATGCAAACAGGCCGGCAAGTTCAATATTGAAGGGAAAAATTATATCGTGAAGGACGGAGACATCTTTCACGTCCGGTTCAACGTCTGATAACATTCAGCCAGTTTGTTGATTTCTTTTAATTCTGTAACCCCCGGTTGGTTCTGAAACCCTTAAGTTAGTCTGAAATTCCCACAGTTGGTTCTGAAACCCCCACAGTTACTTCTGAAACCCCCACAGTTGGTTCTGAACCCCCCACAGTTACTTCTCAAAAAAATCTTTCAGGGAGTCAAGGTAAGATTCATTCCAGCCTTCCAGCATATTGTCATATGCTTCTTCAGGGATTCCGGTGTGCTCAACCCTGATAAGGGTATTTGACTTATCCGGGAAAAGTTCGATAAGCACATCGGAAGCATGATCCTCTCCGAAAAACCATTTCTGGCGGATGGCCTTATTTGGCTCAAAAGACACATTCTCCCCAACGATATTCCCGTCCAGCATGGTAAACATTGATCCCGGCTCATCACTCATCACCGCCGGGTCGCCAGTCCATAGCTCAATGGTAAAAGGATTGATCAGGGCCCGGTAGACTTCCTCCGGGCTTGCTTTGATCCGTCGCCTCAACACGATTGATTTTGACATAATAAACAAATTTTCAAAACAACATAATGATTGAATCTGCCACGGCCGGGGGTAAGATCATAACAAATCATGCCTTGACCCACGAATCAAAAATACAACATATTTTGGGATTGTATTGCATTTCCGGGGGCTGAAAGGGACATTACAGACAGCTACGGGCCAGTAACGGGGGACCCCCTTCGGGGTACCGACCAACCAACAACCACTTCGCCCGTTTCCCAAACCATCGGCAGCTTTCCCATCACTCCGCCCATGAGAACCAACAACCCGCCAGCCTCATCCAATGCCCACAGGCAACCCCCAACACCCTCAGCCCATGAGAACCAACAACCGGAGGGTGCGAAGCACCCGACAAACTTGTACTCATTTCAACGATTTTTACTACTTTTGCCTAGTTTTAATTAAATCTAAATAAACAATTAAGTCCAATAACCGGTATGACTTTAAATGACCTGCAAAACGGAGAACGGGGTATCATTATCAAGGTGAAGGGTCGCGGAGGCTTTCGCAAGCGCATCATTGAAATGGGTTTTGTGGTGGGCAAACCTGTGCAGGTTGTTAAAAAGGCTCCGCTGCGGGATCCTATTGAATACAACATCATGGGGTACAATGTGTCCCTGAGACGCAGTGAATCCAGGCTAATTGAAGTCATCCCCGAAAAAGATTTCCATCCTACAAAGGAAGATTCATTCAATGGCGTATTTTTAACAGAAAAAGTCGCCTCTTTCCGCAAACCCGGTAGTGTGATCAATGTGGCATTGGTAGGAAACCCCAATTGCGGAAAAACAACCTTCTTCAATCACGCCAGCGGGTCAAGAGAACGTGTGGGAAACTACAGTGGTGTCACGGTTGATGCCAAAGAAGCCCGTTATTACCAAAACGGATACCGCTTCAACATCACTGACCTGCCGGGAACATATTCCATTTCAGCTTATACGCCTGAAGAAGTTTTTGTCCGGGACTTCATCACCGGCAAACTACCAGATGTGGTGATCAACATCGTGGACGGCTCAAACCTGGAACGCAACCTGTATCTTACGACTCAGCTGATTGACATGGATATCCGCGTGGTAATGGTGCTGAATATGTACGATGAGATGCAGGCAAAAGGAGATGTACTGGATTACGAGTCACTCGGTAAAATGCTTGGCATCCCCATTATTCCCGCGGTCAGCTCAAAGGGAAAAGGGATTGAGGATGTGTTTAACAAGGTGATTGAAGTATATGAAGACCGGGATGATGTCATCCGCCATATCCACATTAGCCACGGATCAGTGGTGGAGGAATCTCTTGGCAAAATTCAGGAACTGATCAGGGCCAAAGGCAATGAACACCTGACCGACCTGATATCTTCCAGATTTCTATCCATTAAACTCCTGGAAGACGACAAAATTGCCCAAAGGACCATCAGCGACCAATGTCACAACCATGAACAGATAAAAAATGTTACGCGGCAGGAAATAAAAAAACTGGAACATGAGTTCGGGGATCCCCCGGAATCGGTCATTACTGACCTGAAATACGGCTTCATTGCCGGAGCACTGAAAGAAACACTCCGGCCGGGAGAGCCGGAAGAGCGGAAAGCCAGCGAAATCATTGATGCATTCCTGACCCATAAATTGTTTGGCTTCCCCATATTCCTGTTTTTTATGTGGGCCATGTTCTCAGTAACTTTCTTCCTGGGGAGCTATCCGATGGACTGGATCGAAGCAGGCGTGGACGGTCTTGGTACTTTTCTTGATCAGCAAATGCAACCCGGCCCCCTTAAAGACATGCTGATCAATGGTGTGGTGAGCGGTGTCGGAGGTGTTGTCGTATTTCTTCCCAACATCATGCTGTTATTCTTTTTTATTAGCCTGATGGAAGATACGGGCTATATGTCGCGGGCGGTTTTTATTATGGATAAGCTCATGCACAAGATCGGATTGCACGGCAAATCCTTTATCCCGCTTCTGATGGGCTTCGGCTGCAACGTACCGGCAATTATGGCTACCCGCACCCTGTCAAACCGGAACGACCGCATGCTCACCATGCTGATCAACCCGTTTATTTCCTGCAGTGCCAGACTTCCCATTTATGTGCTGTTTATTTCTGCATTCTTTTCCGAGTACCGGGGCACCATGCTGTTTATTATTTATGCCACCGGGGTGTCGGTTGCCATCGGCATGGCCCTGTTGCTCAAACGGTTTATGTTCCGCTCCGAGGAAGCTCCCTTTGTGATGGAGCTTCCGCCATACCGCACGCCCACCATCAGGGCCATTACCATTCATATGTGGGACAAAGCGGTTCATTACATTAAAAAGATCAGCGGAATCATCCTGGTGGCCTCCATCATTATCTGGGCCCTCGGTTACTTTCCCGGTGGCAGACATTACGCGGCACAAATTCAGGAACAGGAAGATGCCATCGTAATGCGTTACGAGGAAAAAATGGAGGCCACTCCCGGTTCAGACACCCTGGCCATAAGAGCGCTGGAAAATGAAAAGGAATATGCCATTCAAAACATGGAAAGCCGGATTCAGGTCGAACGGCAGGAAAACAGTTATATAGGCATGATCGGTAAAACCATTCAACCGGTAATGGCTCCCCTGGGTTTTGACTGGAAAATGAGTATCAGTATCCTCTCCGGGGTGGCTGCCAAAGAAATTGTGGTAAGTACCATAGCAGTACTATACCAGGTGGATGAAACCGTGCAGGCCCACAGCCAGAGCCTGGTTGAAAAAATTCAAACCCAGACCTACAATTCCGGCCCGAAAGAAGGAGAACCCGTTTTTACCCCATTGGTGGCATTGTCCTTTATGTTGTTTGTTCTTCTGTATTTCCCATGCATCGGGGTAATTGCTACCATAAGCAG
>SKUN01000031.1 GCA_007129945.1 Bacteroidales bacterium | reverse complement strand
CGCTCAAGAACAGCGACAGCTGAGATCACCATCAACAATCCGGACCTGATCATCAAACCGGGCATGTCAGCCCGTGTAAGCCTGAGCCTGCCTCCCGAAAAAGTTCTGACCATTCCCATGGAGGCCATCTATCGTGACCCGGAAACCGACCAGGAAAAACTATACCTGGTGAAAAACCAACGGGCGCAGCTATCCGGCTTCAACAGGTTGTTTTCCATCGGCGATCAAATCGCCATCACCGGGCTTCAGGCCGGGCAGGAGATCATTACAGGCGGAAAGAACCGCGTGGAGGAAGGAATGGAAGTAGTCATTCTAAATCACGGAGGGCGTCAATGATGAAATTTTCGCAAAACTCAGTAAACAGACCCGTTACCACCCTGATGATATTTATCGGAATCATTTTGTTCGGGCTGGTTTCGATCAGGATGCTTCCGCGCGACATTCTGCCTGAAATAGAGTTCCCTACCCTCACCATTATTACTGCTTATCCGGGCGCATCTGCAGAACTCGTAGAGGAACAGGTAACGCGGCCGCTGGAAACTGTTTTGGGGGCGACCGAAAGCCTCCGGGATATGGAATCCACATCCAGCGAAAACGTATCCTTTATCTCCATGCGCTTTAACTGGAGTGCCGACGTCAACGAAGCGGCCAACAATGCCAGGGATATGATTGAACTGGCCAGGCGACATCTCCCCAGAGATGCCCATCAACCGGTAATCCTTAAAGTGAACAGTTCAATGATACCTGTCATTGCCTACGGAATCCAGGCCAGTGACAGCTATTACGACCTGGACGACATCATTGAGGATGAGGTCGCTTCGCCACTGCGCCGGGTAGAAGGCGTGGGAACCGTGGTAACCATCGGGGCTCCGGAGAGAGAAATCCGCATAGAAGCAGATCCTTTGAAGCTCCAGTCTTATAACATAAGTGTCAATCATATTGCTACCGTACTCCAGGCAGAGAACATAAGCATCCCGGGCGGCAACGTGGAAGTGGGGACTCGCGATTTTGCCATCAGTGTAACCGGGGAGTTTGAAGACGTAAGTGAAATTGAAGATGTCGTACTGAAATACCATAATAACAAGCGCATAAAAGTCGGAGATGTAGCCACTGTTGTTGATGACTACAGGAAGCGTGAGGCCTACGCCCGCACCGGCGGACAAAGATCCGTGGCTTTTTTCGTGCAGAAGCAGACGGGCACCAACACGCTGGAGGTGGCTGAGGCTGTGAGGGAAGAGATGAAAATTATTGAACAGCGCCTCCCTGAGGATGTGGCCGTGCTGGAGATCGTGGACAGCTCAGACATCGTGGTACGATCGATCAGCAACCTCTCCTCCACACTTTGGTGGGCCGGGCTTTTCGTGGTCATGGTGGTTTTTCTTTTCCTCAGGGAATGGAAATCGAGCCTGATCATCATGCTTACCATGCCGGTATCATTAATCGCAGCATTCATCTTCATGTTCATGGCGGGTTATTCCATCAACATCTTCTCGCTGATGGCTGTGGTGATCGCCATCGGGATGGTTGTGGACAATGCCATTGTTGTCCTGGAAAACATTACACGCCATGTTGAAAATGGCACACCCCCCATGAAAGCGGCAGTTGCAGGCGCAAGTGAAATCGGGAATGCCATATCAGCCTCAACCCTCACAACCATCTCCGTTTTCCTGCCGATGCTATTCATGGGAGGGATTGTCGGGATCCTTTTCCGCCAGCTGGCTGTACTTACTACAGTAACTCTGCTGGCCTCCCTGCTGACTGCACTGACCATGACCCCAATGCTTTCATCCAGATTGCTGAGAGCGAAGAACAGCAATACGGAAACTGTAAGGAGCCGGTTATTCAAAACCAGTGAACAGCTGTTTATCCGCATTGAAAATTCTTATCAAACAGCACTTGGCTGGGCCGTACACCACAAAACAATGGTAATTTCCATGGCCCTGTTGATCTTTGCGCTGACATTGTTCACTGCTGCGCGTATCGGCACAGACTACATCCCCGAATTTGACTCAGGCGATGTAAGTGTACAGTTTGAAATGGAAACAGGTACCAGTGCATCCGAAACAGAAAAGACCGCCAGGAAGATTGAAAGGATCATGCTGGAAGAGATCCCGGAAATTCAAACAGAGTTCACCATTGTCGGGCAAACAGAAGACGGCTCCCTGACCACGGTGGGTTTCCGCGAAGGAAAAAACATCGGATCACTGGTTGCGCGAATGGGGCGCCCCGACGAGAGAGACCGGAGTGCCTGGGAAGCAGCCCATGCCGTCAGGGAAAGGATTGAAAAGGAAATCCCGGAGATAGACCGCTTTACAGTACACGGAGGCAGCCTCCTTTCATCGGCTCTTCTGGGCAACCAAAAACCGATTGAGATCAGTGTTTCGGGGAATAATTTCAAGGCCCTCAATGAAACTGCCAGGAAACTCCAAAACGAACTGGAAAAGTCCCCCCATTTTGTCAATGTGGAAAACACCATCGACCCGGGTAAAGCGGAATTTGAAATCCGTGTAGACAAGGAAAGGGCCTCACTGTTCAACCTCAATGCCGGCATGGTTGCCATGCAGGTACGTCAAAGTGTTTACGGGGCTGAAGCCGGTGAATTCAAGGAAGAAGGCGATGAATTTGCAATCACCGTCCAATACGGGAGCAACTTTCGCAGCAGTGCCAACGACCTGGAAAAAATCCTCATTCAAAGTCTTTCCGGGCAGCAAATACCTGTCGGGGAAGTGGCGGAAGTCAGGGAAAGAACCGCCCCGCTCGATATCCGAAGAGAAAACCAGCAACGGGTGGTGAAGGTCATGACCGACATCCACGAAATATCCCTGGGTGAGGCAACTGAAAAAACTTTGGAGGTAACAAGGGGGATAGCGCCTCCTGAAGGGGTGATAATCGAGCTTGGGGGCCAGGTCACTGAGCAAAGTGATTCATTTGGCAGCCTGAACCTGATGTTCTTTGCAGGCATCATCCTGGTGTATATGGTCATGGCATCTCAGTTCGAATCACTCATCGACCCCTTCATCATCATATTTGCCATTCCATTTTCCATTATCGGCGTGGTTTGGGCATTTGTGGCAACCGGCCTGACCCTGAGCGTAGTAACCTTCATCGGGGTGATCATGTTGCTCGGGATCGTGGTGAATAACGGCATTGTGCTGGTAGATTATATCAACCAGCTCAGGGAGCGGGGACACCCGCTTCGGGGTGCTGTACTGGAGGGGGGCCGGGCCAGGCTGCGCCCGGTGTTAATGACAAGCCTGACAACCATGCTGGGGATGGTGCCGATGGCCTTGAGCTCCGGGATGGGTTCTGAAATGTGGAGTCCGCTGGGGATCACAATTATAGGCGGACTCCTTATCTCTACAATGATCACGCTGGTGCTGATCCCGGTCGTGTATACCAGCTTCCACATTCGGTCATTCAAATAAAGCATAAAACCGTAAATATGAAGTTATTGCGCAGCTTTCAGCGCAATTACAAAGTCCCTGGGCCCCGGAAGATTCTGAATGTCTTCCGGGTAACCAGGGCACAAGCAGCAATCTGTCTTAAAGAAGCAAACCCCAATTATATAGAAATGCGGTAAGTGTCAGTCTTTTTTCAACCCAGTTCTGAGTTGTTAATTTTGTAACAAACTATTTTTGTATTACATTTGCCGAGCATTTGGAATTCTGTTAAAGAAAATCACACTATAGATTTTTTTTCTAATTTTGAACGACTTTTGAACAATCACATACAGAAGAGAATATATTATAAACCCTTTTAGCGATGCAAAAAAAACTTCAGGAGCTCACCGACAAGATCTACAAGGAAGGCGTAGAGAAGGCGAACAAAGAAGCCGACAAAATCGTTTCTGATGCCCAAAAACAGGCTGATGAGCTGGTGGCAAAAGCAAAAAAAGAAGCGGATGCGACCATCGAGAAAGCAAAAAAAGAAGCGGAGGAGACCAGGGATAACGCGCTGAATGAGCTTCAGTTGTCTGCAAGGCAGGCGATCTCTGACTTGAAGCAGGAAGTGGTCAGCCTGATCCAGGCAAAAACCATAGAACCTGAAACAAAGACCGCGTTCAACGATGAAACCTTCACCCGCGATATCATTCAGACCATCGTCAAAAACTGGGATCCGAAAGGAAGCGACAATGTGGACCTGACCGTGTTGTTGCCGGAGAACAAGAAAAAAGAGTTTGAGGAATTTTTCCGGAAAAAAGCAAAGGACCTGATGGAAGGCGGACTGGAGATCGATTTCAGCGAAAAGATCAAAGGTGGCTTTAAAATCGGGCCCAAAGACGGCGGATACCTGGTGTCATTCTCCGATGCGGACTTTGACCAGTTTTTCAAGCAATACATGCGCCCCAGGCTGATCTCGCTTTTGTTTGAAGAGCAGAAAGGTAAAAAGCAAGACAGTAAGGAGGAAAAGAAGGAAGACAAGAAGGAGAAAAAGGGGAAGAAGTAAGTCAGAGGCTAACCCAAAAAAAACAAGCAAGTGAAGCGTAATTATCATTATCTGGTTGCAGGACTTCAGGACATTACCCTGGATATAAACAAGCTCCATGCTGATCAACTTGCATTCAGGGAAGAGCTCCGGACAGAGTTGCATCCTGATGACTATAAACTGCTGGAAAAACTTTTCCTTCCGTTTGACAACACCAACCTGCTTAACCTGCTGGAAAAAAACGACAAACCCTTTAACGAAAAAGGGAACTTCTCAAAGGACAGGCTGGAAGACAACATCAAAGAGCCGGCAGATCTCCCGGATTATATGATGCAATTCATCACCGCCTTCAAAAACAAAGAACCGCTTTTTGAAGAGATGAAGCCGGAAGACGAGCTGAATACCCTGTTTTATGACTATATCCTGAAAAACGAAAAAAACCAGTTTTTGCATGACTGGTTTCAGCTTGAGCTGAACATCAAGAACATCATGGTTGCCCTGAATGCCCGAAAATACAAAGTGCCTTACGAAAAACAGATTATCGGCACCGGGGAAACCGCTGAAATGATCCGCAAAAGTCATGCAAGGGATTTCGGTCTTGGTGGTGAACTGGATTACATGGAGGACCTTACAGCCATCGCCAAAAAGGATGATGTGAAAGAAAGGGAGCAGGCCATTGACGAATTGAAGTGGAAGTACCTCGATGAGGAAACTTTTTTCCACTATTTCACCATTGAAAAAATACTGGCCTTCACCATCAAGCTGGGCATGATTGAACGCTGGCTGAGCATTGATAAGGACCACAGCAACGAAATGTTCAAAAAGCTGCTCAAGGAACTGCAGGACAGCTACGAACTACCTGAAAAATTTACAGAAAAATAGCAATATTATGAATACAATCGGGAATGTAACCGGCATTATTGCCAACCTTGTTATTGTTGAAACTGAAGGAACGGCCGGACAAAACGAAATATGCTTTATCAAACACGGTGACACCCGGCTGATGGCCGAGGTGATCAAAGTTGTGGGAAACAAGGCATATCTCCAGGTCTTTGAAAGCACACGGGGGCTCAAAGTAGGCACCGAGGTGGAATTCATGGGGCACATGCTTGAGGTGACCCTGGGCCCAGGCATTCTGTCAAAAAACTTCGACGGCCTGCAAAACGACCTGAACAAGATGGATGGCATTTTCCTGAAAAGAGGAGAATATACCGATCCCCTTGATTTTGACAGCAAGTTCGCATTCAAGCCCCTGGCAAAAAAAGGTGACAAGGTGACTGCCGGCTCATGGTTGGGTGAAGTCAAGGAAAACTGGATTGCGCACAAGATCATGGTTCCTTTTAAGTTCAATGGTGAATTCACTGTCAAGAGCCTGAAAGAAGATGGAGAATACAAGCTGAATGACGCCATTGCAGTCCTCACCGATAAAGACGGCAAAGACCATGAAGTAACCATGGTGCAGAAATGGCCGGTAAAAGTTCCCATCAAGGCTTATAAAAACAAGCCCCGCCCTTTTAAGATCCTGGAAACCGGTATCCGCGTTATGGACACCCTGAACCCAATGGCGGAAGGCGGAACCGGTTTTATCCCCGGACCTTTCGGATCGGGTAAAACCGTGTTGCAGCACAGTTTGTCCAAAAACGCCAACGCCGACCTGGTAGTGGTTGCTGCCTGCGGTGAACGGGCCAACGAGGTGGTTGAGATCTTTACCGAGTTCCCGGAGCTGGAAGACCCCCGCACCGGACGCAAGCTCATGGAAAGGACCACCATCATCGCAAACACTTCCAACATGCCGGTTGCCGCAAGGGAAGCATCTGTGTACACCGCCATGACCATTGCAGAGTACTACCGGGCCATGGGACTGAAAGTATTGCTGCTGGCAGACTCCACTTCACGCTGGGCACAGGCCTTGCGCGAGATGTCTAACCGGATGGAGGAACTTCCCGGACCGGATGGATTCCCCATGGACCTTTCCGCCATTATTGCAAACTTCTATGCAAGAGCCGGGTTCGTTTATCTCCCCAACGGAGAAACCGGATCAATTACTTTCATCGGTACTGTATCGCCGGCGGGTGGTAACCTGAAAGAGCCTGTTACCGAGTCGACCAAGAAAGTGGCCAGGTGTTTCTACGCCCTTTCACAGCAACGGGCAGACAGTAAAAGGTACCCTGCCATCGACTCCATTGATTCCTACTCGAAATACCTTGAATACCCGGAAATTGAAGAATACCTCAATTCAACCATTTCCGAAAACTGGACAGACAATGTACATGAAGCCAAAGACATTCTGCTTCGAGGTAAAGAAACATACGAACAGATCAACATCCTGGGTGATGACGGTGTGCCGATTGAATACCATATCAGGTACTGGAAGTCCGAGCTGATCGACTTTGTGATCCTTCAACAGGATGGCTTTGATGCCATTGATGCTTCTTCTTCGCTTGAACGCCAGGATTATATGCTTCAGAAAACCCTGGGTGTAACCAGGATGGAGTATGACTTCGAATCATTTGAAGACGTTGGCCCTTATTTCAAGCGGGTCATTAACGCCCTCAAGCAAATGAACTATTCAGAATTTGATTCGGATAAGTTCAAAAAGAATGAGAAAGAGCTTGAGAAAATCCTGAAGGAACAGAAGCAGGAAGAAAAGGAAGAAGCCAAGGCTTAATTTCAGAAACCAAGGAAAAGCAACAGAATAATGGAAAAGGAAACGAAAGCATTTCAACGCGTATACACCAAGCTGTTTCAGCTTACCAAAGCCACCGTATCTTTGCGTGCACAGGGTGTTGGCAATGATGAGCTGGCGATCGTCGACGGTCGCCTGGCCCAGGTGGTAAAGATCATTGGCGATATGGTAACCCTGCAGATCTTTGGTGGAACGGAAGGCATTGCCACCAATGCAGAGGTGATCTTCGCAGGCAAATCCCCCACCCTGAAGGTAGGTGACGATTTGGCAGGACGCTTCTTCAACGCTTATGGTGAACCCATGGAAGGGGGCGAGATCATGGGTGAAGAACTGGAGATCGGTGGCCCCAGTGTAAACCCTGTAAGAAGGAAGCAGCCATCAGAATTTATCCCTACCGGAATTGCCGGGATCGACCTGAATAACGCCCTGGTAACCGGTCAGAAAATTCCTTTCTTTGCTGACCCCGACCAGCCATACAACCAGGTTATGGCGATGGTGGCCCTGCGTGCCAAGGCTGACAAGATCATCCTGGCCGGGATGGGTCTGACCAATGACGATTACCTGTATTTCAAGAATGTATTTGACAATGCCGGTGCACTCGATCGCATCGTCGGCTTTATCAACACCACGGAGGATCCGCCGGTTGAAAGACTGCTCGTGCCCGACATGGCACTTTCGGCGGCAGAGTATTACGCCACGAAGAAGAATGAAAAAGTCCTGGTATTGCTTACCGACATGACGCTTTATTCCGATGCACTGAGTATTGTGTCAAACCGTATGGACCAGATCCCGTCCAAAGACAGTATGCCCGGTTCACTTTATTCTGACCTGGCACGCCTGTACGAAAAGGCGGTTCAGTTCCCCGACGGAGGATCCATTACCATTATTGCCGTAACCACACTTTCCGGGGGCGACATTACCCATGCAGTGCCCGATAACACCGGTTATATCACCGAGGGACAGCTTTTCCTGCGTAAAGACAGCGATGTGGGGAAAGTGATCGTTGACCCCTTCAGGAGTCTTTCACGTCTTAAGCAGCTCGTAATCGGAAAGAAAACCAGGGAAGACCACCCGCAGGTAATGAACGCGGCAGTCCGTCTTTATGCCGACGCGGCCAATGCCCGGACCAAGCAGGAAAACGGCTTTGACCTGACTGACTACGATGAGCGGACACTGGAATTTGCCAAGGGCTACTCAAGAAAACTCCTGGCCATTGACGTCAACATAGAGATGGAAGAAATGCTTGAAACTGCCTATGCATTGTTCTCCGAGCACTTCAAACCGGAAGAAGTGGGTATCAGGGAAGAATTTGTGAAAAAATACTGGCACAAATAGGATTGACGCCATTTGTTGTGACTCATTCAAGACATTCAAATTATGGCCATTAAGTTTCAATATAACAAAACCTATCTTCAGCGACTCAAGAAGCAGCTTGCCATCAGGGTAAAGGCACTGCCCACCCTGAAAAACAAGGAGGCGGCCCTGCGCAGTGAGGTGAAGAAAGCCAAAGAGGCTGCTGAGGAGTTTGACAAGAAACTTGAGAGACAGCTGAAAGAATATCAGCACGCGATCGCATTGTGGGATGAATTTGACAATGAACTGGTCAGCGTAGAGGATGTGAGTCTGTCGATCAAGAAAATTGCGGGGGTCAGAACACCTGTACTGGATGATGTGCAGTTTTCCGTCAAACCTTTCAGCATGTTCAATCAGCCCGGCTGGTACCTTGACGGGATCCACATTGTAAAGGAACTTGCCAAAACAGCCATTGAACGTGAGGTGTTCAACCAGAAGATGCAGTTACTTGAACACGCCCGTAAAAAAACGACCCAGAAAGTTAACCTGTACGAAAAAGTACAGATACCGGGCTTTGAAGAAGCCCTGCTTAAAATTAAGCGATACCTGGAAGATGAAGAAAATCTTTCCAAGGCAGGACAGAAAATTGTTAAAAACAGATTACAGGAAGCGGAGGCAAGCCAATGATTGTTCCAATGCATAAGTTTTCTTTCCTGGTATTTCATCAGGATTATACCGACTTCCTGGAAAAAGTGCGGGAAATTGGTGTAGTCCACCTCATTGAGAGACAAGATGAGGTATCCGATGAGATCCTGGAAAAGTATGACCTCATCCGCAATGTTCAGTCGGTGGTTAAGCAGCTCAACAAAAGAGAGGCAGAGCCCAAAAAACCATCAAAGAACCTTGACGGCCAGAAGGCATTTGAAGAGGTCAGCGCACTGTATCAAAAGCTGGAAGAGAAATACCAGCAACTGACATTGCTCCAGAAGGAGATCAGCCATGTGAGGCCCTGGGGAGAATTCTCAAAAGAAACACTGGAGAAACTTGCCGGAGAAGGCCTGCGTGTGAAGTTTTTCACAAGCCCTGCCAGCCGTTTTAACGAAGACTGGCAGAAGGAATACCCCGTGGAGGTGATCGGACATCATGCCGGACAGGTGTATTTCATCCTGGTACAACAGGGAGAGGAAGAGCCGGAAATTGATGCCGATGAGATCCGCGCCCCGGAGACTTCTGTATCTGAGCTGATTCACTATGAAAAGGAACTGAAGAAAGAGCTGGATGATATCAACAAGCATTTGGATGAGCATGCAGCCAAAAGCCTTGAGGCCATTAAAACATATGGTTACCAGGTGAAGGAATCGGTCGACTACCAGAAAGTGGTGGAGAACACCGGCAAGGAGGCCGATGAGAAGGTGATGCTGCTGGAAGGATGGGTACCGGATGAGAAAAAAGAAGACCTCATTGCCTACCTTGAGAAAAATAACACTCTTTATGTAGCGCAAAAGGCCATACAAGAGGACAAAGCCCCCATCTTACTGAAGAATAAGAAATTCGCCAGGAAGTTTGAGATGCTGGGCGACCTCTATTCTTTGCCCAAATACGGAGAGCTTGACCTCACCCCGTTCTTTGCACCCTTTTACATGCTCTTTTTCGGATTCTGCCTGGGAGATGCAGGCTACGGTATCCTGATGGGAGCTGCTGCACTGCTCATGAAGAAAAAGGTCCGGAAAGAGCTGAAGGAGATCATGGGGCTGATCTTTTACCTGGGTGTGTCCACATTTGCTTTCGGAATTATTTCAGGGGTGTTTTTCGGTATACCGCTCTACGATACCAGTTTGCCGGTTTACAAAGACCTGGCAGCAAGGTTTGAACAGCAAGGCACAGACATCAATATGCTGCTGTTTTACCTGTCATTGGTACTGGGGGGTATACAGATTATTTTCGGCCTGATACTTAAAGCCATCAACGAAACCCGACAATTTGGCTGGAAGTTCGCTGTCGGCACCACAGGATGGATCGTACTGATCACAGGAAGTATTGCGCTCTACGCCATCAGTGAAATCGCTGACATTCCCTTTGCAGACCTGAACCCCGCATTATACGCCCTGCTGGGTGTAAGCGGAGTCATGATCCTGCTGCTGAATAACATGAACAGGAATGTGCTGATGAATTTCGGGGTCGGACTGTGGAACACCTATAACATGGTGACTGGTATTCTGGGTGACCTGCTGTCGTATATCCGTCTTTTTGCTCTGGGTATTTCCAGCGCAATCCTCGGATTTGTATTCAACAGCCTGGCTGTTGAAATGAGTGGCAGTATTCCCGTGATCAGCGTACTGGTCATGATCGTGATCCTTGTAGTCGGACACGGAATTAACCTTTTTATGTCAGGACTGGGTGCTTTCGTTCACCCCATGCGTCTGACCTTTGTGGAGTTTTACAAGAACGCCGGCTTTTCCGGTGGCGGCAAACAATATAATCCATTTAAAAAAATCACTTAACGTTTCACTTTAAATCACTTGGAAATTATGGAACCAATTATTTTAGCTTACATAGGTATTGGATTGATGGTCGGATTGGCCGGTATTGGCAGTGCCTTTGGTGTATCTATGGGTGGCAATGCCTCCATCGGAGCCTTGAAGAAGAACGACGAAGCCTTTGGTAACTATATGGTGCTGAGCGCACTGCCCGGGACACAGGGATTGTATGGTTTCATGGGCTACTTTATCCTTTCGGGTTATCTCACAGCAGGTATGAGCTGGGCAACTGCTGCAGCCATTTTTGGTGCGGGTCTGGCCCTCGGATTTGTCGGTCTTTTGTCAGGTATCCGCCAGGGACAGGTATGTGCCAATGGTATCGCTGCCATCGGATCAGGACATGATGTTTTCGGAAACACCCTGATTCTTGCTGTGTTCCCCGAGCTTTATGCGATCGTGGCCTTTGCCGCAACCTTCCTTATTGCCGGTACACTGCCGCTGTAAGAACAAAAATCGTATCCCCTGATAACTTCCGCCACCGGCCTTTACCGGCTTGTGGCGGTTTTTTCGTATACCATCTGCACCAAAAACATCATTCCCAGGAGGTAAACAGTATCCTCAAGGGGAATTGTAAACAATCGGATGCCAAGATTTTCCGCATTATTGTAAATGACCACCGGCATAGCGGTCAACACACCATTCACAATAAAAAAGGGGATTAAAATCACAAGGTAAGTAAGGAAAAAGTGGGAAAGCCATTTCTCATGTGAACGGATCAAAGGTTGCAGCAGTGCCAGAAATCCGCCCAGAAGCATAACCACAAATGTATAGGTCCGGTCTGTATTGAAAAGCGCGATGGAAATCAGCAGCACCCCGAGCAGAAGGGTCAGCAGCATCACGGTTCGCGGGAACAC
This sequence comes from Bacteroidales bacterium, assembly GCA_007129945.1. GTDB lineage: Bacteria > Bacteroidota > Bacteroidia > Bacteroidales > UBA7960 > PUPG01. The sequence continues at coordinate 1,319 of SKUN01000031.1, read as the reverse complement.
AAAAGCGGGGAAAAAGTATTTCAGGACCTCATAGGTGAACACGATACAGTAGCTGATCACCACAAAGAACAACCACTCCTCCACCGGAAGACCGAAAAGGAATATCCCTGTCACATAATCGTGATTGAAAGACCAGATGCCTTCCCTGGTGAAGACAATATCCCAGGGAATAAACACGGCCATCATCACAAGTATGCCGGCAAACAGTGCGGGCCAGTTGCGCCTGAAAAAGATCCGCGGCTCAAAACTACGGAACAAAGGGATGGCGATACTACCGGCCAGGAGCAATAAGTAGGTGTATTTTTCCATAGCAAACAAACGCCGTAAAGAAGATTTTTGTTTAACTGCCGGATTGATATTGGGCGTATCCGATAATATTTCTCAGTATATTCGCATAGAACCAATGCCACCATCCCATGGGAATTCTTATCGCCATCATACTGATCCTGTTATGGGGAGCCCACCTGGGGTACATCCTTCTTAACGTGGAACCATCAGTTTCCAACCCCTGGATGTATGTGCACATACTGCTGCAGGCCTATTTATATACCGGCCTGTTCATTACCGGCCATGATGCCATGCACGGCAACATCAGCAAGTCGCGAAATATAAATACCGTTTTCGGCTACCTTTCCGGTTTCCTGTTTGCCGGTATGTATTATCCCAGGTTACGCAAAAACCATGGCAGGCATCACCGGTATGCAGCAACGGAAGGAGATCCCGATTTTTATGCCGGGTCACAGAACTTCTGGAAATGGTGGGCTGTTTTTATGTACAGGTATGTAACCATCCTCCAGCTTGTGGTCATGGCCATATTTTACAACCTGTTGCTCCTGCTACCCGGGGTAAATGAAACCAGGGCGCTGTTGTACTGGGCCCTGCCGGCCATATTGGGAACCCTCCAGCTGTTCTGGGTCGGGGTTTACTGGCCGCACCGCCTCCCTCATACATCGGGAATGGGGCCCCACAAAGCAAGAACCCAGGCAAAGAATCACACCTGGGCCATGCTTAGCTGTTATTTTTTCGGTTACCACAGGGAGCACCATAACAATCCCCGCATCCCCTGGTGGCAGCTGTATAAAGCTAAATAATCCGGGGCAGATGGCATCACCATCGGCCAAAGGTATGCGGCTGTAACAGGCCGGCTCACCGTCAGCAACTCCGGGCAGACAAAAGCGGGCGGGCCATTTTGTGAAAGCATCTGAATTTGGCGAACCGAAGGGCTCAGATTTCAGAAAGACATTTCGCAAGGCTGTCGCGCCAATAGGGAATCTGAACCCCAAAGTCCTTTTTAATCCGGCTTTTATTCAGCACACTGT